>CANBVC010000047.1 GCA_947372795.1 Beijerinckiaceae bacterium | reverse complement strand
CGGGGCTCTTCTCCAGCCCCATCTGCAACATGATGTTGATCTTGTCATCGCGGATCCAGTCGGGCTTGGAGGCCTTCAGGGACGAGAAGGTGAGCCCGCAGCGCCCATGGGCCTCGCCGCTCTCGATGGCCATGAAGGTGTCCTTGGTGCCGAGATAGCCGGTGACCACGCGGAATTTCGTCTTGAGCACATCGTTCAAGATAAGAGGGATCGAATCCGTCTCCGAGCCTGCGCCCGTGCCCGCGACGACCATCTCCTGCTTGCGCGCGTCGTCGAGCGACTTGAAGGGGGTGCCCTTCCACGAGATGCAGAGGCTCACATCGCGGCTGATGGCGCCGATCCATTGGAATTGGCTCATGTCATAGCCGGGATTGCGCAGGCCAACGAGCGGTTCGGCCAGCGGTCCGCCCGGGAATGTGCCCATGGCGCTCCCATCCTTGGGCGCGGCGTCGGCGATGAAATTGGCGGCGCGAATACCGCCAGCGCCGGGCATGTCCTGAACATTGATGGTCGGATTGCCGGGAATATACTTGCCCATGTGGCGACCAAGCATACGCGCATAAAGGTCGATGCCCCCGCCCGCAGTGCCCGCAACGTAAATGTTGATCACCTTCGGCATGGTCTCGCCCTGCTGGGCGAGCGCGGGAGCGGCGGCGGCCAGAAGAGCGGCGCCGATGAGGGTGGGAAGACGTGACGACATGTTTTCTCCGAAAATTACGATCAGACCGGGTCTGCGTCGATCAATACAAAAGCCAGAACGGCAGGCTCTTCGCTACGATTGCTCCAGGCGTGATTGGTGCCGCGCTGCACCAGCACATCGCCCTGCTTCAAAAGGACTTCGCCCTCTTCCATCAAGGCGTAGATCTCGCCCGACAGAACGATGGCGTAATCGACCGAGCTGGTTTTGTGGAAGCCGGGATGGCGCGACGCGTTCGAGCGATCGAGCGCCCCCGCCCGGCCGCTTCCATCATCGCTCTGGTTGGCGTGTTCGGCATGGAGGGCGGCGAGGCGTTCGCGATCGGGCGGATATTGGATGACGCGGAAGACGCTGCCGTTCTTGGGCGGCGGCAAGCGAAAATCGCGCAAGGTGGGATCGGCGTCGCCGCGATTGTCGGCGGGTGTCGAATGCGTGTCCCAAAGTTCGGTGACGAGCGAGCTGCCGGGGCTGCGCTGATAAACATGCGGGGGCGCGCCATCCAAGATGAAGCAGGACTTGCCTTGCTCATTATGCCCGGTCACGACCCGGCGAATCGAGAACCCCACAGCGTTTCACTCCTGAAGCGATTTATGGGAGCGACATTAGGTGGAGGCGGGGCTGGGGGCAAGAAGGCTGGAACATATGTAGCGTGCACCACAAATTCTTGACATAAGCTTTGCTTTAAGCTAAATCCAGCATAATTGGCGCCTGAAAATCCGCCTTAAATTTAGGCTTGTTTTTGGATATTTTTAAGCTAGTTCTGGCATAAGGCCTGCGGCAATGAAACCTCTTAACTGGGTGGGATCAAGCCTGAATGATCTTCGCGAATTCCCGCCAGAGGTAAGGAGGGAGGCAGGTCAGTCCATTTATTTCGCCCAGAAGGGAGGCAAGGCTGTCAACGCTGTACCCATGCTTGGGTTTGGAAGCGCCAAAATTTTGGAGGTTGTGATTAACAATGACGGCAACACATACAGAGCCGTTTACACGGTAAAATTTCGGAAAGCAGTCTATGTGCTGCACGCTTTCCAGAAGAAATCCCACAAGGGCATAGCTACGCCAAAGCCAGACTTATCATTGATAAAGCAAAGACTTTCGGCAGCCGAAAAACACTACAAAGAAAATTTTGAGAACCCCAGACGAGGAGAACACATCCGTGGCCAAAAAGCTTAGCAAAGATATCGATGTTATCAAAAGCAGCGGCAATGTCTTCGCCGACCTTGGCCTTCCATCCGCCCCTGAAGACATGTTGAAGGTGAACATTGCTTTCGCCATCGCGAGCACGCTTAGCAAAAGGAACCTGACCCAAGCCGCCGCAGGGGAAATCATTGGCGTCGATCAAGCTAAGGTTTCCGCCCTTCTTCGAGGAAAACTAACCGGATTTTCGGTGGAACGGTTGGTGACATTCCTTTTGAAACTGGGTCGTGACGTCGACATCACCATCTCGCGTCAACACGCGAACCGTGAAGGGAAGGTCCGGGTCAAAGCGGCGGCGGCTTGAAGGCTCAGGCCAGAGAATACGCGACCCAATGGGGCCGCGCATAAGAGCTGCGGCCCCTTTCCAGTCCCCCCTCACGCCAGCCCGCGCTTCTCCAGCAGCGCGTCAGGCGTCGGCAGGCGGCCGCGGAAGGCCGTATAGGCTTCCTTGGGATCGCGCAGATTGCCCGCCGAATAGATGAAATCGCGCAGCCTTTTCGCAGTCGCCCTATGGAAGATATCGCCCGTCTCTTCGAAAGCGGCGAAGGCGTCGGCGTCGAGAACCTCAGACCAGAGGTAGGAGTAATAGCCGGAGGCGTAGCCCTCGCCTGAGAAGATATGGCTGAAGTGCGGGGAGCGGTGGCGCATGATGATTTCGCTGGGCATGTCGATACCGGCAAGCACGCGGCGTTCGAACGCGAGTGGATCCTGCGCGCCTTCTCCCTGCTCGAGATGCATCTCAAGATCCACAAAGGCGGAGGCGCAATATTCCACCGTGGCGAAACCCTGATTGAAAGTGCGCGCCGCCATGACCTTCTCAATCAGCGCATCGGGGATCGGCTCGCCGGTCTGCGCATGTCTGGCGAATTGACGCAGCACTTCGGGGCGCAGCAGCCAATGTTCATAAAGCTGCGAGGGCAGCTCCACGAAATCAGAGCTGACGGCCGTTCCCGCAAGGCTCGGATAGGTCACATCCGACAACATGCCATGCAGCGCATGGCCGAATTCATGAAAGAGAGTGCGCGCCTCATCGATGGTCAAAAGCGCGGGCTCGCCCTCGGGCGGCCGCGCCACGTTGAGCACATTCACGATGATGGGGCGCTGGTCGCGGGCAAGCTTTTGCTGGCCCTTGAAAGCCGACATCCATGCCCCGCCGCGCTTGGAGGCGCGCGCGAAATAATCGCCGACGAAGAGCGCGACATGTCGCCCCTGCGCATCCTTAGCCTCAAAAACGCGCACGTCGGGATGATAGACTGGCAGGCCCTTGAGTTCTTCAAATCGCAGGCCAAAGAGTTCGCCAGCCACATGAAACGCCGCCTCGATCATTCGGTCGAGCGGAAAGTAAGCGCGCAATTCAGCGTCATCGATAGAATATTCGGCGCGCCGCAGCTTTTCGGCGTAGTGGCGCCAGTCGTGCGGCGCGAGCTGGAAGTTTCCGCCCTCCGCCTCGATTATGGCCTGCAAGCGTCCGGTTTCCGCCCCCGCGCGCTTGCGCCCGGCCTTCCAGACCTGATCGAGCAGCGCACGAACCGCGTCAGCATTTTCCGCCATCGTGTCGTCGAGTTTGAAATCGGCGTAGGTCTTGTAGCCAAGCAAGCGCGCGCGCTCAGCGCGCAGCGCGAGCGTACGGGCCATGACGGCGCCATTGTCGCTCTCCACACCGCCTTCGCCGCGCATGGCCCATTGGCGAAACAGAGTCTCGCGCAAGTCGCGGCGCGTCGAATGGGTGAGGAAGGCCTCCACATTGCCGCGCGACAGGCTCACAGCCCATTTGCCCTCATGGCCACGTTCGGTGGCGAGCGCCGCCGCAGAGGCGCGGAAATCGGCGGGTAGCCCCGCGAGATCCTCCTGCGCCTCCAGCACCATCACATAATCGGCTTCGTCTTTCAGGACATTCTGCGAGAAACGCACGCCAAGGGTCGCAAGCTCTTCGGTGATCGCCCCGAGGCGCTGGCGCTGGGCCTCGCCAAGCCTTGCACCCTGCCGCACGAAGCCCTTGTGCCTGCGCTCTACCAGCCGCATTTGCTCAGAGTTGTAGCCCGCATTTTCCCGGCCTGCGAACACCGCATCCACCCGCGCGAAGAGCGCGGGGTTGAGATAGATCTCGCTCCAATGGCGCGCCAGCAGGGGCGAGATCTCGCGCTCAATCGTCCGCAACGCCTCGTCCGACATGGTTCCCGTGAGATTGTGGAAGACGCCGCCGACCCGTTTCAGGGCCTCGCCAGCAAGCTCCATGGCCGCGATCGTGTTGTTGAAATCGGGCGAAGCGGAGTTAGCGACGATGGCCGCGATCTCGGCCTTGTGCGCCGCCAGCGCAGCATCATAGGCCTCGCAGAAATGGTCCGTCCTGACCTTGTCAAAAGGCGGCAATTCGAAAGGGGTCGTCCAGGTTTCGAAAAAGGGATTGACGGACAAGGCGCGCTCCGGGTCTGGCATGTCCGCTCGATATAGCCTTTTCGGGGCTGCGGAACACGGCAAATATGTCAGGAGCCGAAGAGCTTCAGATCGCTGACCACCCAGTCCTCCCGCCCCTCGCGGCAGCCCCGGCCCTGCAATCGCTGGACGGGCGCCCTGCCCCCGATCTCCGCAAGAAAGGCCCGGCAGGTCTGCCCATCTGCTTCATAGACGAGGCCAACGGGGGTCATCGACCCGTGAACGCCCGAAGCTGTATTCTCCCAGGTGACCGCAGCGCCTGAGCCCAGTGGGTCCAGAGCGCCGGCTAGGGCCTTACTGGCGAAGCCCCAATCTTGCGCGCTTAGGGCAGGCACAGGCGAGGCTGCGGACGCGGGGATAGCGCCCGTGACATCGTCATCGGCTAAAAGGCTAGTCATGGGGCCGACGCTCATGCAGCCGCCTATGGTCAGGGACAGGCAGAAGACAGCCGTCAGGGTCAAGGCCTGACTGGCCCGCAACCTCGAGTGCCTGTAGACTGAACCCATCACCGATATCCCAACCAAAGACAGAGGCTGCCTTGGAACAGTTAACGAACGGTGAGCACGCGCCTGAAGCCGAGCCTTTCGGGCGCTTTGCGCAGGCGCTTACGCTGGCGAGCGAAAGCGAACCCAACGATCCGACCGCCATGGCCATCGCCACGGTCGATCCGCAGGGCATGCCCAATCTGCGCATGGTGCTAATGAAAGACTTCGACGAACGCGGCTTCGTCTTCTATACGAACCGCCAGAGCGCCAAGGGCCGCGAGCTCGACGCCAGCTTCAAGGCGGCGGCCAATTTCCATTGGAAGAGCCTGCGTCGCCAAGTGCGACTGCGCGGCGAAGTGGAAGAGGTGACGCTGGCCGAATCCGACGCTTATTTCGCCAGCCGCCCCCGCAACAGCCGCATCGGCGCATGGGCGAGCCAGCAGAGCCGCCCCATGGAAGACCGCTTCTCGCTGGAAAAAGCCGTGGCCGTCCAAGCGGCGAAGTTTGGCCTCAGCGACATCCCCCGCCCGCCGCACTGGATCGGCTACCGCATCAAGCCGGTCTATATCGAATTCTGGACCGACAAGCCTTTCCGCCTGCACGAACGCATCGTCTACACGCGCGAGGCGCCGCAGGGCGATTGGCGGGTGGAGCGGCTATTTCCGTAAGGCAATAGAGCTCGCCCTGCACATCGCTCACGCTGTGATCGGCACAGCGTAGTCATCCACGATCTGAGGAAAAGCCGCCTCGATTGCTGATTGCAGCGGCGTCACGCGCGCCGTGAAGGATGCGAATAATCAGAACTGTGAAATTCTGGACGAGATAGTACAAGGCGTAATCGCCCACGAACACGACTCTCAGACCGTCTCCGAGCTCATCGCGGGTCGGATGTGCCTGCGGAAATGTTCGCAAACCATCGATCGTGGTCCCGATACGGTCGATCAGCCGCGTCGCAACGGCTTCGGAGGCTTCAATCGCGACATAGGCCCATATCTCGGCAAGGTCCGCTTCAGCGGCATCCGTTAAGCGGCAGGTTTGCGCCCGGCTAATAGTGATCTCCCCCGTTCCATAATATTATTTTTATCAAAGGCTTTGATGCGTCCCGAAGCGACATCCGCCAAACCTTTGTCAATATCGGCTTTCAAGACGGCGAGCTCCTGCATCTGCAAGATGCGTTTTACTTTCCAGTCGCGGATCGCTTCGCGTACGACCTCGCTGGTCGAAGCATAGTCGCCTTCAGCCACTGCAACCCTGAGCGCAGCAGCCATCTCGGTCGGCAGTGTTATGGTCAGTCTTTCAATATCAGACATGGCTAAGCTCTGGACATCGACACCCACCAGCATACAAAATCATATTTTTGAAGCAAGCTGGACTGCACCCTCACCCTCAATAATTCTGCGCGATCTTCCGCAACCTTTCAGCCACGCTTGCGGGCATTTCATAGACGCGTTTGATCTGCGCCTGGATCTGCTCGCCGCTGCGGGGCTTGTCGACCTGTAGCTGCTGTCTGGCGGCATCGGCGAGGAATTCGGGATCCTTGAATGTATCCATCATGGCCTTGCGCAGCGCAGCCGTACGCTCGGGCGGCAGGCCGGGCGGAGCGACGAAGGGACGACCTGCAGCCAGTGGCGCATAGGCGGCCTCCATCAGCAAGCGGTCATCTTCCTTCTTGATCAGGTCGGGCCCAAAGGGCACGTCGGGCAGATCAGCTTCCTTCTCCGGCCCGTATTGGACGAGAATGCGGATCTTCTTTTCGGGCAGCCAGCTCGGCTTGGTCGAGGTGAGCGAGGACCAGAAGGTGACGCCATAACTGTCAAGTTCGCCACGCTCCATCGCAAGATAGGCTTCGTTCTGACCGGGGAAGCCCGCGATCACCTTGATCTTTGTGCCCAGCATTTCATTGAGCAAGCGGGCATAGAAACTGGGCGTCGAATTCGCGCCCGAGGCGCCGGCCGTCATCTCCATTTTCTGCGCGTCAGCAAGCGTCATGACAGGCGAGCTATGCCAGACGATCAGCAACCCCGTCTCCACCGAAGGGGTCCCCAGCCACGTCATTTTGGTGGGATCGTAGTCAGCCTCCTTTGTGCCAAAGAGCGGCTCGAAGGGCGTATTGTTCTGCACGCTGGCGATGGTGAGCCCATCGCGCGGGGCGACCTTGTTGATGAAACTGGTCGCAACGATGCCGCCCGCGCCGGGCATGTTGCGCACCACGATGGAAGGGGCGCCAGGAATATGCTTGCCCAGGTAACGCGCCACCGCGCGCGCAAGAGCATCATAGCCGCCGCCCGGCGAAGAGCTCACGACCATGGAAATCGTTTTGCCGCGGTAGAATTCCTCGACGGATTGCGCGCTCGCGCTGATTTGGCCCGAAAAAAACGCCGCAATGGCGGTCGTCGCCATGCAGACTGCGGACCCAAGCGCCCTTTTCATCCCTGACGGCATTTCCTTCCCTCACCTTTTTAGCGGCCTTATGGCTCTACCCCTGATGCTAGAGCCAGTCTGGGGAAACGCAAGCGCGCCGTCGGCGCAAACGCATAATTGAACAATCGGGCGCCCACAGTTGATCCCGCGCGCGGAACGTAGGACGATCCGCCTCCAACCCACAGGGTCCCCAGACGATGTCGCGCCTCTATCCCGACCGCCCTTTCCTCGCCGCCAGCTTCGCAGTCTTTCGCGATGATCGCGTGTTGCTGGGGTCGCGCGCCATGCCGCCCAATGACACGCTCTACAGCATCCCCGGCGGCGTGGTGGAGGCGGGAGAGACCCTTGAAGAGGCTGCGCTACGTGAGCTTTTCGAAGAAACGGGGGTTCGCGCGCAAAGCCTTGGCTTCACCGGCTGGTCGCAGTTCATCGATCGCGATGAGGAAGGCAAGGTCCGCCGCCATTTCGTCATCGCTTCGTTCGCCGGGGTCTGGATTTCGGGCGAAGGCCAGGCCAGCGAAGAACTCCCGACCCTGCGCTGGATTGACCTTAAGCAGGCCGAACAGTTGATGCTCACGCAGGGGCTTCTGCCTATCCTGCAAAAGGGCCTCGAACTGGTGGAGGCGACGCGATGAGGACCTCACGCGCCATTATGTCCGTTCTCGCGCTCGCGATTTTTGCTCAGGATCCAGCACAGGCGCAATCGGCTGCGCAGCGCGCGCCCGCAAAGCCGCAGCAATCGGCGCCCCAAGCCTCGCCGGAGGCGCCGCCGCCGCCCTATGAGCCGCAATTGCTTCGCTTGTCGGAAATCCTTGGGGCGCTGGCCTGGCTGCGCGAGGTCTGCGGCGACAACGACGCCGACCAATGGCGCGCCAGCATGCGAAAGCTGATGGAAGCTGAGGCGCAGACGGAGCCCCGACGCGAGCGGCTGGCGGGCGCCTATAACCGAGGCTTTCGCAGCTATGAAACCCTTTACCGCAGCTGCACGCCGAACGCCCGAACCATCATCGAACGCTTTCTGGACGAGGGCGGAAAGCTCGCGGGCGACATAACTGGCCGCTTCGGCGGCGGCTAAAAACGGGACTGTGCGGCCCGCTCGAATTAACCCTTTTAAAAGACGGCGCTGTTCGTGAAGGCCCACAAGGTCTAGTCTCCGCCTCATGATGATGTCGCCGCCCATTACCGAGATGGATGATCCCGCCGCCGCCGAAGATCGGCGCATGGCTCTGGGATTCGTCACGGAGGCCTTCGCCGAAGCGATCCTCGCAGGGCTTGAAAGCGACAGCTTCGCCCATGCCGCCTTGTTCGCGGCCTTTCAGGAACTCGTCAGCATTTATGGCGAGGAGGCCGTGGCGCAGTTTGCTGAGGGTCTGGGCGAGCGTATCCGTCAGGGCGAATTCACCATCGCCCAGAGGCACTGAGCCTTCCCCAAAGACGCTGCTACAGCTATCCTTACCTGTGTGAACGCCCGCCTTTGATGAGCGGAGCATCGCAACGGGAGGATTTCATGCGCATCATGCGGCTGTTTGCGGGCGTTTTGCTCGCCCTGGTTTTGACCCCTGTCGCCGCTTCCGCCCAGAATTGGCCCTCGCGCCCGATCCGCGTGATCGTGCCCTATGCGGCTGGCGGGGCGACGGATGTTTTTGCGCGGCTTGTCGCGGGAAAGCTTCAAGAGCAGCTTGGAAC
This sequence comes from Beijerinckiaceae bacterium, assembly GCA_947372795.1. Classification (GTDB taxonomy): domain Bacteria; phylum Pseudomonadota; class Alphaproteobacteria; order Rhizobiales; family Beijerinckiaceae; genus Terripilifer. The sequence goes on along the minus strand of CANBVC010000047.1, from coordinate 6,880 downwards.
GCCCGTTGTCGTCGAGAACCGCGCAGGCGCAGGCGGCAACATTGGCGCGGACGCGGTCGCCAAGGCGGCGCCTGACGGCTACACAGTTCTCTTCAACATCAATGGCCACGCAATAGCGCCCGCCATCTACAAATCCTTGCCCTTCGACCCGGACAAGGATTTCGCCCCCATCACGCAGCTCGTGTCGACAGCGACTACCTTTGTCGTCCTGCCAACTCTGCCGGTGAAGAACTTTCAAGACTTCGTAGCTCTCGCCAAGGCCCGCCCGGGCGCCCTCAACTATGGCTCGACCGGGGTCGGCAACTCACTGCATCTTACCATGGAGCTCCTGATGCGGGACACAGGCGTGGTCATGACGCAGGTTCCCTTCCGCGGCGATGCTCCCATGCTGCAGGCCTTCATGACCAGCGACATTCAGGCGGCCGTGATTCCCACCGCCGCCGCCAAACCGCAAATCGACGCGGGCGTCGTCCGCGCCTTGGGCGTCACCAGCGCCAAGCGTGTGCGCGCGTTGCCAGATGTGCCCACCCTCGCCGAGCAGGGCCTGCCGGATTTTGCGGTCAGCGGCTGGATGGGGCTTTTCGCCCCGGCCGCGACGCCTCGCCCCATCATCGAACGCTTGGCGCTTGAAGCGCGCACGGCCATGCTCGCGCCGGACATGGGGCCAAGGCTCACGAGCTTTGGCATTGAGGCCGTTGTCGAGGGGCCAGACGCCATGGATGCGCTCTACAAGGCCGATCGCGCCAAGTTTCAAAGAATCGTGAAGGAAGCGAATATCGCCCTGCAGGATTGAGGGGCGCCGCGCTATTATGGCGCCATGTCGTCGCCGCCGCAGGAACGGATCTCCGATCCCCTCCACGATCTCGCGCTATTGCCTGCGCGGGTCGCGGCCATGCGCGCGAAGATTCTGGAGGCGGTGGAAAGCGGCGATATCGAGAACCTGCGCGCACCCATCGAATGGAATGAAACGCCGCCCATTTTCGCCCGCGCTGGCGACCGCAGCTCTCCCCGCGCACGCAGCTTCGCAGAGGCCATCGACGCGCTGAAGCTTCGCTCTTTCGATGGGCAAGGTCGCGAAACCCTCGCCATTCTCGCCGCGATTTTCGAACAGCCCTTCGCCAGAGTGACGCGGGGCCCCGCCGTTACTTATGTCTGGCCAGCCTTCGCAGTGAAACAGGGGCCAAACCCGCCGCCTGAAACCCGCATCGCTATGTACCGCTGCGCCCGCTTCGCAAACCTTGGCCTGCACAACGACATCGGCCTGCCGATTATCGAGCGGCTGGGGATCGGCGCCGATGGCACATGGCATTATTTTTATTCTGGTTGAGTTCAGAGAGCCTGCTGAAACCGCACCGCCTCGCCGGTCGAATGCGTTACGAGGTCGCCTTCCCACATCACGCGGCGGCCGCGAACGAAGGTTCCGACCGGCCAGCCGGTGACGGTCTTGCCATCATAAGGCGTCCAGCCGCAGCGAGACGCGATCCAGGAATCGCGGATGGTCTCGCGGCGCTTCATGTCGACCACCGTCAGATCCGCGTCATAGCCCACCGCCACCCGCCCCTTGCCTGCGATGCCGAAAAGGCGCGCGGGGCCAGCGCTGGTGAGATCGACGAAGCGCGCCAGCGTCAGCCGCCCCGCATTCACATGATCGAGCATAACAGGCACGAGGGTCTGCACGCCGGTCATGCCGGAGGGGCTGTCGGGATAGGCCTTGGCCTTTTCCTCGAGCGTATGGGGCGCATGGTCGGAGCCCAGAATATCGGCGATGCCCTGCGAGAGCCCCCACCAGATATGATCGCGATGGCGCGCCTCGCGCACGGGCGGGTTCATCTGCAGCTTCGTCCCCAGCGTAGCGTAAAGGCTGGCGTCGAGGGTCAGATGGTGGGGCGTCACCTCAACGCTCGCCACATCCTTGTGGTCCTTAAGGAAATCGATCTCTTCGCCGGTCGAGACATGCAGCACATGGATCTGCGCGCCCTTTTCGCGCGCGATCTTCACAAGCCGCTGCGTGCAACCAAGCGCCGTCTCCACATCGCGCCAGACGGGATGGGAATTAGGATCGCCCGCCACGCGGATGGGCTTGCGCTCATTCAGCCGATACTCGTCCTCCGCATGGAAAGCGGCCCGGCGGCGGGTTAGCGACAGGATCGCGGCGACGCCCGGATCATCCTCAACCAACAGGGAACCCGTGGACGAGCCCATGAAAACCTTGATGCCCGCAGCCCCCGGCAGGCGCTCGAGTTCAGGCACGTGCTTCGCATTTTCATGGGTGCCGCCCACCCAGAAGGCGAAATCGCAGTGCATGCGATGGAGGCCGCGCGAGACCTTGTCGGCGAGGGCCTCGGCGGTTGTGGTGAGGGGATTGGTGTTCGGCATTTCGAACACCGCCGTCACGCCGCCCAGAACCGCCGCGCGTGAACCGCTTTCCAGATCTTCCTTATGGGTCAGGCCGGGCTCACGGAAATGCACCTGGGAGTCGATGACGCCGGGCAGGATATGCAGCCCCGTGCAGTCGATGCGCTCCCCCGCCGAGGCCTGCGACAGGTCGCCGATGGCGGCGATGCGCCCGCCGGAGACGCCGATATCGCGGAGCCCCTCGCCATCATGATTGACGAGCGTTCCGTGTTCGAGAATGTAGTCGTAGGTTTGTGACATGGGGCGGCTCGCGTTTATGCTTGTCAGTGTCTCAGAGCGGCTTACTTAGTGCGGGAGGCCGAAGCAAGGCCGCAGCGGGGGTGATTCTCGACCATGCCATCAACCTTTCTGGCGGACAGGGGCCTTTTGCGCGTCAGCGGAAGCGAGGCGCGCACCTTCCTGCAAGGGCTCTTCACCTGCGATCTCGAGCGCGTGGCGCCCGGAGCGCCCGGATTTGGTGCGCTTTTGACCCCGCAAGGCAAGATCATAACGGATTTCATCGTGTCGCAGCAGGGGGATGGCTTCTGGCTCGATACGCCCCGCGCGCTCGCGGCCGACCTCCTCAAACGCCTGCGCCTCTACCGGCTGCGCGCCGCCATCGATTTGAGCGACCTCAGCGAGACCATGGGCGTCGCGGCGATCTGGGACGAGCAGCCCCTCCCGGCAGGCGCCGAGCCTGACCCGCGCCACCCCGGCCTTGGCGCGCGCCTGATCGCCGAGCGCGCCGCGCTGGCGAGCCTGCCCGAAGCCCGCGCCACCTATGACGCCCGGCGTATCGCCTGCGGCGTGCCTGAGGGCGGGCGCGACTTCGCCTATGGCGACACCTTTCCCCATGAGGCCAATATGGACCTCATCGGCGGCGTCGATTTCAAGAAGGGCTGCTATGTCGGGCAGGAGGTCGTCTCGCGCGTCCAGCACCGCGGCACGGCCCGGCGGCGCATCCTGCCCGTTTCCTTCGACGGCGAGGCCCCGCCCCCCGGAACGCACGTGCTCGCGGGCGAGATGGAGGTCGGCACGCTTGGCTCGGCGCTCGCAGGCCATGGGCTCGCCTCGATCCGCATCGATCGCGCGCATGACGCCAGCGTCGCCGGAACGCCGCTCACCGTGGGCGTCCTGCCCCTGACCTTAGGCGAGCTTCCCTCGCGCGCGCCGCAGGGCTAGATTCCCGCCATGAGCGACCCGCGTCCCCTCCGCCTGCCCATTCTCCACAAAGACGGCCACCACCGCTGCGACTGGCCTTTCGTCAATCCGATCTATGTCACCTATCACGACACCGAATGGGGCGTGCCCGAGACCGATTCCCGCGCGCTTTATGAAAAGCTGATCCTCGATGGGTTTCAGGCCGGGCTTTCGTGGATCACCATTCTGCGCAAGCGCGAGGCATTCCGCGCCGCTTTCGACAATTTCGACCCTGAGAAAATAGCGCGCTATGACCAGCGCAAGGTGGCGCAACTGATGGCTGATGCAGGCATCGTGCGCAACCGCGCCAAGATCGAAGGCGCCGTCACCTCCGCCCGGGCCTGGCTCGCCATTCAGGAAGGCGAAGGTTTCTCTCATTTCCTGTGGCGCTATGTGGATGGCCGCCCCCTGCAGAGCAAGCTGCGGCACATGGGCGAAATGCCCGCCCAGACTGAGCTTTCCACCCGTGTCTCGAAAGACCTCAAGAAAGCCGGCTTCAATTTCTGCGGGCCAACCATCGTCTACGCCTTCATGCAGGCGACCGGCTTTGTGAACGATCATCTCACGGGCTGCTGGCGCCACGAGGCCTGCGCGGCTATGGCTAAGGACATGCCTGAGCTGACATGAAAGACCCGACCTGATGGCCCGCTCCCCGACACCGCCCCGCGCATGGCAGCGCATGCTCTCCGGCCGCCGCCTGAACCTGCTCGACCCCTCTCCGCTCGATGTGGAGATCGAGGATATCGCCCATGGCCTGGCGCGCGTGGCGCGCTGGAACGGACAGACCCACGGTCCGCATATTTTCTCCGTGGCGCAGCACTCCATTCTGGTTGAGCGGCTGTTCGCGCTATCGGGGGAAAGCTCAGCCCGCTGGCGGCTCATGGCGCTTTTGCATGATGCGCCTGAATATGTGATCGGCGACATCATCTCGCCCTTCAAAGCCGCCGTAGGCGACGCTTATAAGAACGTCGAGGAGCGGATTCTGGGCGCCATCCACCTGCGCTTTTCCCTGCCCGTCATCCAGCCGGCGGCGCTGGTGAAGCGCATCAAACTGGCCGACCGCACCGCCGCCTTCATCGAAGCGACACATCTGGCTGGTTTCTCGGAAAAGGAAGCGGAATCGATCTTCGGCGTCTTCGACGTCAACATGCGGCTTTACGAGCATTTGTTGGCGCCCTTGCCTGCGCAGGATGCCGAATCGCGCTTTCTGGACGCCTTCCGCGCCCTTGAAGATGAAATCTCGGGCGCGGCGGAAGCCTGAAACTTTTGGGGGACCATCATGCCGCGCATCCACGTCTGCGCCCTCAACCATATCGACACCACCGCGCAGGCCATCGGCGCGCGCTCCATGGTGACGTTGATCAACCCCGATTATCCCGTGGAGCGGCCTCTGGTCATCGCGCCCCACCGCCATCATCGGGTCAATATATCCGACATCTTGGAGCCTATCGAAGGTCATGTGGCGCCCGGCGCGCATCACGTTGAGAATTTTCTGCAATTCGTGCGCGACTGGGACCGGCTCCACCCCATGCTGATCCATTGCTACGCGGGCGTCAGCCGCTCCACCGCAGCCGCTTATATCGCCGCCTGCGCGCTGGCGCCTGAGCGCGACGAAAGGCAAACCGCCCAACTCCTGCGCCACCTCTCACCCACCGCGACCCCCAACCTGCTACTGGTCCGACACGCCGATGCGATTCTGGGCCGGGACCAACGCATGGTGCGCGCCATCGAGGCCATAGGGCGCGGCGAGGAATGCGCCGAGGGTGTGCCTTTTGCGTTGGAGATCGGGCGCGCAAAGGTTTGAACTAAGACCTCCCCTTGTGAAGCGGAGCAGACGGGATGGGTGCCTGAAGGAGCTGATCAGGAGCGCTGCATTTTTATGCAGCCCCTACGTCACTAAAAGTGAATCACCTTCATTTTTGAGCTTCCTACAAATAATTAATTTTCCTATTTATGTCTACATTTACCCAAAACGGGCTAAATATTACCAATTTCAAGAATATAATTTTCCATAATTTGTCCAAACCGTATTTCTATTGGGCTTTATTGTTGCGATAAAGCAACCTTGCTTTCGAAAGCCGCGCAAAATTTGATTTATCCATATCGCGCGAGGGCTGAACTGCTACGTTCATGTCACCTGCTCAAAAAGCGACCAAGTCGCCATTTGGGCGGTCTCGGCTGGGCTGACACCTGACTGCCTGATCCGATTTTTCATTCTGGAGGTAAACCAATGTCATTCATAAAGAGCGCACTGCTCGGCTCTGCGGCGGTCATCGCTGTCGTCGCCACAGCCCAGGCCGCTGACCTTCCCTCGAAGAAGGCCGCCCCCGCCACCTACGTGAAGATCTGCGACGCCTACGGCGCCGGCTTCTTCTTCATCCCCGGCACCGACACCTGCGTGAAGGTCGGCGGTTATGTCCGCTATGAAGCGCAGTACACGCCGGGTCAGGATATCCGTAAGGCGGCTGCGGTGGCTGACAGCTATGCCGTAACCGGCATTACGGGTAACGCAGTTACCACCAAATCGGTCGCCGGCACCGCATCTGGCGCGATCACCCAGTCGAAGCAGACGCAGGATACTTTCGGCGCCGAATATCGTGGCCGCATTGATCTCGACGCCCGCACCCCCACCGGCTACGGCGTCGCCCGCTCCTTCGTGTCGCTTCGCGGTACCGGCACCACCGGTCTGCGTAAATCGGCTTATGATTATAACGCCGCTACTGCCGCCCCGACTCTCACCAGCACAAACCCAGACCTCGTGATGGAGCGCGCCTTCATTCAGTGGGCGGGCTTCACGGTCGGCATTGCTGGCTCCAACTATGCCATGATGCCTTCGCTGACCTACACCGCCAATGGTTGGGCCGGCTTCCCGAATGGTCAGCGTCAGGTCGCTTACACCGCCGTTCTCGGCGGCGGCTTCTCGGCCACTGTCGCTCTTGAAGACAAGCAGATGTGGGGCAATGACCAGACGGACGTGAACCGCATCGACACGACCAATGCTCTGGTCGGCAACATCCGCCTCGATCAGGCTTGGGGCTTCGCGGCCATCCATGGCGTCGTAGGCAAGCACTCCTTGGTTAATGGCGCTCCCGACGCTTCCAAAACCTCTCCGCAGCTAACCTATGCGGCAAGCACGACGCTGACCGGCACTTCTAACGCCGACCCCGCTTCCAAGACGGGCTATGGCATCGGCGCGACCGTCGGCTTCAACCTGGACATGATCACCAAGGGTGACAAGATCTGGCTGACCTCCAACTATGAAAATGGTTGGTATGGTGCGGTTGCG
>CANBVC010000046.1 GCA_947372795.1 Beijerinckiaceae bacterium | reverse complement strand
AAGCCCCCCCAACCTATACCCCGCGTGCTTCGCAGCGTTGACGAGATCAGCCCTGCAGGGGCGGAGTAGCTCAGCTGGCTAGAGCAGAGGAATCATAATCCTTGTGTCGGGGGTTCGAGTCCCTCCTCCGCTACCACCTTTCTCCCGGTTTCGTATCTTTCTGACAGAACTGTAGCTCGGCTGCGCCTAACGGCTGCAGGCGTCATGACCCATGCGTCGCACGCCGCGGTTCTTCTGCGGTGGCGGACATTGCAGGTATATGTTCAAATATGGCCTGCGGTTGGACCGGTGGTCATGCCAAACGGCGATTGAAAAAATTCGAGGTCAGGGAATGAGCGGGGCTAGCAAGTTGCGTGCAGCAATCATCGGCGGAGGCATGGGCGGATTGGCGGCGGCGAACGCCCTGATGCAGCGGGGGCTGGACGTAACGGTTTTCGAACAATCCGCGGCGCTCGGCGAGGTCGGGGCCGGCGTCTTCATCTACCCCAACAGCCTGCGCCAGCTTGAGCGCATGGGCTTTGGCGAGGCGCTCGCGAAGGTCGGCGGCAAGATAAGCCCGGGCTCCCACTACAATCGCAAGGACGGCTCCGTCGTAGGCGACATCCTCACGACCGACTCGGCCGGATGGAACGGCATGTATGGCATGCACCGAGCTGACATTCTGGACGCGCTCGCCGCCGCACTGCCGCCCGAAGCCGTGCGGACTGGCCATCGCGCTGTGGACTTCTCACAGACAGCCGACAAGGCGACCGTGCGCTTCGCCAATGGCGAGAGCTTCGAGGCGGACGTTGTTATCGCGGCAGATGGCATCAACTCCGCCATGCAGCCCTTCGTGGTCGAACCCAGCCCACCGGAATATTCTGGTTTTCGTGCTTATCGGGGCCTTCTGGCCCGCGACAAGCTGGAGTCATGGCCCGACGCCACGCATCAGGTCTGGATGGGCGAGGGCAAGCATTTCATGGTGTTCCCTGTGCGCAGCGGAACCATGCTCAACTATGTCGGCTTCGTGCCGACGCCCCATGAGACCCTCGAATCCTGGTCAGCCATTGGCGATCGCGATGAACTCGCGGCCTCTTTCGCCGACTGGGATCCGCGCGTGACCAACCTTCTGTCCAAGGTCGAGAACTGCTACTGGTGGGGGCTCTTCGACCGTCGGCCCCTCAGGACCTGGATCAACGGCCGTCTCACCCTGCTTGGCGACGCCGCCCATCCCATGTTGCCGCACCTCGGCCAGGGCGTGAACCAGGCCATTGAGGACGCTGTGGCTCTGGGGGTGCTTCTGGAGGAGCGCCGGAGCGATGAAGTTCCCGCCATGCTGCAGGCCTATGAGAGCCTGCGCCTGCCGCGCACCTCTCTGGTTCAGGCCGAGGCGCGCCAGAATGGCCGACGGTATGACTCGCTCTATGAGAGCATCGAGCAACGCGACGAGGAAATCCGCAAATCGGCGATCTTCCGCAAAAGCCTTTACGACTACGATATCGAGGAAGCCGCCCGGTCTTTGCGGCACTCCTGAAGAAATTTGGCTGGCGAGCGCTCAGGTGAGCAGCCCATTGGCGCGCTCACGCGACCCTTGATGGGGAGCTTCTCGCCAGCGCCTCTTCTATCGCGCGCGCCAACGCTTTCTTTTCAAACGGCTTTTGCAGAACCGGCACATTTTCATAGCGCCCAAAGGCGACGTCGGCGTAAGCGGTGCAAAAGACGAACGGCGTGCCTCTCGACAACAGGACATCAGCGACGCGGTACGACAGTTCTCCGCCAAGATTGACGTCGAGCACCGCCAGATCGAATCCGCCCGCCTCCGCCTTCGCAAGCGCCTCGCGTAAATAAGATGCGACGCCCACGACTTCATAGCCCAGCTTTGGCAAGATCTGCTCAAGCCCCATGGCGATGAACGGCTCATCCTCGACGACCAGAATCCGTCTGGGCTGCTTTATATCGTCCTGTCTCGACATTGGCTGCGCTCCGGAGGCGCCACAGCTTTGCAGCCGCCTTTTGGGTTGCTCTGCGCGCTAAGATAGAGCGGCGCGGTCCTTAGTACAGGGCCGCACCTGCAGCGTAGACTATTTTCATAACGCACACGCTAACGCTGGCATGAACGCAAAGGAAGGGCGCGAAGTCCTTTTTTAAATCGCGCCCGCCTACACCGGCTTGTTTCCGTTGCTTCAACTAAACAAAACAAAAACTTAAGATTGGTGGTGATAACTCTGCAGGCGGCTTGGCGATGATGATGACGCGTCCCACGATGCTGACGTGACTTTGAGTTTCGAAGAATCAAAGCACACCATGATTGTCTTTGGAAGTCCTGCTGCAAACAGCGCCGTGATCATAAATTGTAAATCGGCGCCAACTGCGTCTGGGGAAAATGGTTCACGATCCATGACAAAGCATGAAGAGATAGCCAGCATTCTGGTGGTGGAAGACGAGATTATCGTGTCGGCCCTCATCGCCGATATTCTTATCGATAGCGGATTAAAGGTGGCGGGACCCTTCAGGTCCAATCGCGAATGTCTGCGTTTTCTTGAATGCGAACGCCCTGATGCGGCAGTACTCGATTTTAATATCTCTGATGGTGATAGCGGGCCAATCGCGCAACAGCTCCTTGAACTCGGTATTCCCTTTATCGTTACGAGCGCATATCCGCGAGAAATAGCGTCAGGCCCAGCTACTAAAGCGTTACGCTGGATATCAAAACCATTTAGTGAGTCGGCGCTAACTGAAGGGGTATGTGCTTGCCTTTTTAGCATAAGTTTTAAAACTTAATCGAAAGAACGCTTGCGATACTAGACAGAAGCGGCTAGCAACTTATATACACACAAAGGTTAGACGTAATTCATCATACAAACGGAAAACATAAATGGCTCGCCCGACTGTTGAACAAGACTCCAAGGTTTTCATCGCGACATTGCGTGAGCTCGGCTCTTCCGCAGGAAACGGCGCTCTGCGCTTTACGCTCGGCTGGAGCGAGACCCGCTATTGGAAGGTCCACGCGACGCTTTTTGCAGCGGATAAGATTGTGAAGGGCCGTGGCCGTGGCGGTTCCGTCGCGATCGCCTGAACCTGTCGCGCGATCAAATTTATGTGATCGCGTTTAAATAAAGACACGCGCAAGTAGATCAAAACGCGTATCCCTTTTGGAATACGCGTTTTAATTCCATCTAGCGACCGGCTTTTCCTGCATTTTGATACTCAAGACTTACGCAGCATGGGAATCCTTGCGCGCGAGCGGTTCTTCCTGCCCGACATCCTGCATCATTTGATGAATATACTCGCGCAGCTCGGGCGTATCTTCTTCTTGATGAACCGTAGCGGCGTGCTGGACGGCGGCCTCCATCAGTTCTTCTTCTGTATCGGCGCTGATCGCCACAGTGCAAGCGCTGCCACCAGGGGCGGTTCGGCAGTCGATGTATTTGCGTGCCATTTCTTCCTCCTAGTTATTGAACGTAAAGTGGAAACGTACGGGCGCGTCGCAGGTTCGAGCCAGGCTGTCTGGTCAGTCCCGAGTAAACTCATTAAAATGGAACGCACCCGGTAAGCGCGCCCGCAGGCGGCCGAGCCCCAAAGGACCACGCCATTGACGCAGCCTTCCCTGCACGAGCCCGCCCTCGCAGTCGCTCATCTGACCAAGAGTTTTTTTGGCCGCACCGTGGTGGATGACCTCTCATTTTTGATTGCGCCCGGTGAAATCGTCGGTCTCGTGGGCCTCAACGGCGCAGGCAAGACGACGACCATCAACATGATCCTTGGAGTGCTTGCGCCAAGCCGCGGCAGCGTCACCATTGCGGGCGTGGATCTTGGCGCGCGTCGCGAAGACGCCCTCGCCTTGACGAATTTCTCGGCCGTCTATGCGCCCTTGCCTGGCAATCTTACAGTTGTGCAAAATCTTCGCGTCTTCGGAATGATGTATGATGTACCCGATCTAACGGCCCGCATCGACGAGATGGTGGAGATGTTTGATCTAGCGCGCTACCGCGAAACCCGTTGCGGGCTTCTGTCATCGGGCGAGCAGACACGCGTAAGTTTGGCGAAAGCGCTTTTGAATAAGCCGAGGCTTTTATTGCTTGATGAGCCAACTGCCTCGATAGATCCTTCAACCGCCGACACGATCCGCACACATATCCGAGACTATGCGCAACGCGAGCAGGGCGCTGTTTTATGGACTAGCCACAATATGTATGAGGTGGCGGCCGTCTGCACGCGCATGATGCTTTTATCGCGTGGACGCATTCTCATCGAAGGGGACCCGCGCACCTTGCCGGGTGAGCATGGAATGGCGTCGCTGGAAGATTTGTTCATCGAACTTTCCCGCAGCCCGGAAGAGGGAACAGAGCCATGAAGATGCGTCGCATCGCGGCTATCATGCTGCGGCAGATTTATCTTTTGCGAGGTAGCCCAACTCGAGTGTTGCCACTTTTCGCGTGGATCGCCATCGATGTGATGCTCTGGGGCTTCATCACACGATACCTCAACGCCATCGCCTCGCCGGGCTTTGATTTCGTGCCCGCTATGCTCGGCGCCGTCCTGTTGTGGGATTTTCTGTCGCGCGTCATGCAGGGCGTGACCATGGCCTTCTTTGAAGATGTGTGGTCGCGGAATCTTCTCGCTATTTTCGCCTCGCCGCTTTCCCGCGCGGAATATGTGACGGGCCTTGTCTTTACCGGCATATGCACGAGCCTGCTGGGGCTTGGCGTGATGATCGCGCTCGCCAGCTTCGCATTTGGGCTCTCATTTCTGTCTTACGGGATCACGATCGTTCCGGGGCTGATGGTGCTGTTTATCTTTGGGGTCGCGCTCGGCGTCGCCGGCAGCGCCATGGTGCTGCGCCTTGGCCCTGCTGCGGAATGGCTCATCTGGCCGCTTCCCGCTGTGCTCTCGCCCTTTGCAAGTGTCTTCTATCCCGTCGCTTCATTGCCCGTCTGGATGCAGCCGCTGGCCTATGCCTTGCCGCCCTCTTATGTTTTTGAATCCCTGCGCGCGATTACACAGGGTGGCCAAGCCCATGGATCTGCGCTGGCGATCGCGCTCAGCCTCTCGCTGGTCTATCTCGCCGCAGCGGCGGGCTACTTCGTTCATGTTCATGGGGTCTGCGTGAGAAACGGGCTGATCGCCCGCTACAGCGCCGAATCCGTAAGTTAAGCCCTATGAGCGCTTGCGAATTGGCAAGCGACCCACTCTCGGTTAAAGCCCTCAAGGAGACAGGGAGATGAACATGGATCAAGAGCTTCTGGACCGCCTCACCATCAAGCAACTCGTCGACAACTGGGTTGTCTGGCGCGACGCTGGCCATTGGGATCGATTCCGTACCGTCTGGCATGACGATGGCGTGATGCAGGCCACCTGGACGCAAGGTACGGCCGACGAATTCATCGCCATGAGCAAGGAAGGCTGGGCCAAAGGCGTTTCGATCCTCCACTTCCTTGGCGGCAATTCCATCGATCTCAACGGCGACCGCGCCATTTCCCAGACCAAGATGACGATCAGCCAGCGTGCGCTTGTTCACGATGTTCTGGTGGATGTGGTCTGCACAGGGCGCTTCTACGATTTCATCGAGCGCCGCAAAGGCAAATGGGGCTTCGTGCTGCGTCAGCCCATTTATGAAAAGGATCGCATGGATCCCGTGGATCCCGCAGGCAAGGTCGAGCTCGAGCAGACCCTGCTCATGAGCTTCCCCGAGGGCTATCGTCACCTCGCCTATCTGCAGTCGAAGATCGGCTACAAGATCAAGCTCGACATGCCTGGCCTCAAGGGACCGGCTGTCGAAGCGCTCTACAAGCGCGGCGCCGACTGGTTGGCGGGCGGGGCGCTCTAAGACGCACAAGCGGCCCACGGGGCTCGCAAGACTGCAAGTGAAAGGCCGGACGCCATGGGCGCTCCGGCCTTTTCTTTGGTTCGCATAGTGATATCGAGGCAAAGAAAAAGGGCCGCCGCATTGCTGCGACGGCCCCGATTGTGATGCTCGATCAGGCGCTCGGGATGTGTTCTTTCCAGAACGGCCAGAGGTCGCCGAGATAGGACCCCGGCCACGGAATGGCGAGCAGCCAGTCGAAGAGGAAGTAGATGAAGATCGTCATGAAGATCGCCATGGGAAGCGTGATGTTCCAAGGCTCCTTCGCTTCGACGCGCATGAAGGCGATGATGAAGATCGGAACAGTCGGGATCAGACCAATCAAGGCCATCGAGATCAAGAAGCCCACCATCCACCCGAAGAAGATCACGCCACGCAGGAAGATCGTCGTGGGCGGGAGATGGTTGACGTTGCTGCCGATGTCCATATGGATCTTTTCGTCGACTTCGCCCTTGGCTGCGGCCTCCGCCGAGCGGGCCTTGTGAACCTCACCCTTGAAGAGATCGTTGAGCAGGGAGAGCGAGCAGAAGAGCAAGGCGCCGCTGCCCACGATGGTCGGAATGATCCGGGCGTAGAAGTTCCAGGTCATCGCTTCCGCCATCATCACCAGGAAGACGATGATCATGAACAAGGGGAACGCCTGAGACCATTTGAACTTCGGAGCATGGAAGTCCGAGAGCATGCCCTTCAGACCGCCATGCGCCTTCACGTCCTGCAGGAACGGACGCAGCAACGATAGGAGCGCCATGACGAACATCACGACCACGAGCGGACGCCACATCCACGACACGCCGTAGCGCTGGATGGAGATGAACATATAACGCTCAAGGATGCCGCCGAGAATGAAGCCCAGCACCAGCGGGGGACGGGGCCACTTGAAGTGCTTCATCGCCCAGGCGAAGACGCCGAAGAACAGCAGCGAATACAGATCGCCCCACTGACGCTTGCCCTCGAATGCGCCGATATAGACCATGCAGAGCACGACCGGCAGGATGAGGGAATAGCGCAGCGATGCAAGCTTCGCGAACTGGCTGGAGAACAGGAAGCACAATCCAGAGCCCAGAATGTTCGCGATGGCGATAGACCAGACCATCGAATAGGTGATGGCGAGGTTCTTCGTCAGCATGTCGGGTCCGGGGACCAGACCATGCATGAGGAAGGCGCCGAGCAGGATCGCCATACCGGCCGAGCCGGGAACGCCGAACACGATCGTCGGGATAAGGGCGCCACCCTCACGCGAACAGGTCGCGCTTTCCGCCGCAATGACGCCGCGCACGTCGCCCTTGCCGAAGGTGCGCTGGGCGTCCTTCTCGGTCTTCAGCGCATGGCCGTAGGAGATCCAGTCGATGACCGCGGCGGAGATGCCGGGGATCGCGCCGATGACAGAACCGATCCAGGAGCAGCGGATGTTCAGCCAGAAATGGTCGAAGCAGTCCACGGAGCCGTGCCACAGGCCTTTCCAGTTGTTCTCCATCTTGCCGCTTTGCACGACAGAGGTGCGTGCGACGAGAAGGTCGCAAAGCTCGGGCAGCGCGAACACGCCCAGCGTCAGCGGCACGAGGGGCAGACCTTCCCAGAGGTAGAGGCTGTCCATCGTCCAGCGCAGGGTGCCGGTCTGCGGATCGGAACCGATCATCGCCAGCATCATGCCGAAACAGGCGGCGCTAAGGCCACGCAGAGGCGCGTTGCCAGAGAGCACCGCCACCATGGAAATACCAAAGACCGCCAGAGCGAGCAGCTCAGGCGAACCGATGAAAAGGATCAACGGACGCACGACCGGGAGGGCCACAGCCATCAGCACCGCGCCGAAGAGGCCGCCGATAAGCGCCGACATATAGGCCGCGCCAAGCGCTCGAGCGCCTTCGCCGCGCTTCGTCATCGGATAGCCGTCCAGAGCCGTGGCGGCGGAAGCCGCGTGGCCGGGGGCGCCGAGCACGATCGCGGAGATCGGGTCGCCGTGGGTCGTCGTGGCCGCAAGACCGAGCAGCAGCGCCATGGCGGCGGCAGGGTCCATGCTGTAGGTGAAGGGCAGAAGGAGCGCCGTTCCCGCGACGCCGCCAATGCCTGGAAGAATGCCTAACGCAAGACCGCACAGAACGCCGCCCCAAAGGAGCGCCATTCGGTGCCACGTCATGATGATATCCAAGCCCTGCCCCAGGGCGTTAAGCCAGTCAAGCATCTAAGTACCTTTCGGGTTGCCGATCCGCACAGGGCGGATCCCCGGTCCTCGATTAATAAGGCGCCCCCACCGACGCGCCAGCTGTTCCGTTCCCAAAGCTCTGTCCTCCAACAGTCACCTTGGGCATTTCTTTGACTCTGTGACTAACGGCTGCCTGCGCCGTCACGCGCTCCTGCCGACGCCTCTTGGGCCATCGGTCACCAGAGTCAAACGCATCTTTTCAAATCGGCGGTCCTCGCGCCTGCACGACGCAAGCGACCCGCCAGTCATGCGAGGCCGCCAAACGCTCGGCGCGCAGGTCGTCGAACCTGAGATCTGGAACACGATCCGTCACAGCGCAAGTGGCGAGGGGGCCGGCGTCCGGACCCGGCGCGAGGAAGAAAGCCAGATCCACGGCGCCATCGACATCCGTGACCATAGCGACTTCAGCATAGGGATCAGCGATGACGCTTGCGGCGCTCAGGGATAGAAAAAGGACAACGGCCACGCGCGCAATTAGCCCGCGGCAGGATAATCCCGCCTCGCACATCCGCTGCATGCGTGTTCTTGCGAACGACATACGCCCCCGACACCTGTCCCGAACCAATCACTCGTCCCGACGAATAAGGTGTGATCTTTGTCAGGTTCAAAGCAGGCGCTAAGGCCTCCCACTGAACCCGAACAAGCATCCCCCGCTCCGGCAGAAACGCCTCGCCCACATTCTCTGAGCGCAGACATTTCATCTTATTAGGGGCGGATATAAGCACAAAGTCGGAAGGCTTCAAAGCAGAACAATCCTTCGCCTCCTAAGCTATCAAAGTCTATTGCATTGCAATATAACGCCTATATCCAAGCTGTTTTCTTTTCCCTTCAATAAATTAGGCCAAGTTATGACTGGATGCCCCTATTGTGCAGCGCACAACGGCTTATCCAGATTTCAGTCCTTTATCCGGCGCCAAATAACAATGATTTGATTGTGACGGGAACGGTGTTCGAGGGAAGGCGAAGTCGCCCCACGTCAACATAGTCAAAATCCCGCAATACGATTCCGTCTATAACCAGCAATTCGCTTTCCAGATTAAGGTCCTGACGCAGGATCGCGCCCAGCGACTGGGCGGCGTCGCCCTCAAGCATAATATGGAGCGGCGCTTTTATACCGATCCTGTCAGCCATGCCCGTCATGATCCCTTCCGCAAACGCGCGCAGCCGGGCGTAGTCGGGCGATCCGCGCCACCGAAAAGCCAATGCGAATGCACTTGTCGGCTCGATCAGACCAAAGGCGGCGCGACGCTGGCGGATCGCCTGCGCTAGCGCGTCCTTGTCGACCGTCTCGCCAAAAACGAAGTCCGGCTGAATCACCTGCATGTTGCGGCGCGGCAGCAGGGCGGCGTGATCGGATATAAAGATCGTCTGTCCGCTGATCTGGACGCTATGTTCCGAGGCGCCGAGCGCGGTGGCGCGAATGCACTCACCCGGCGCCCCCAGCGGCCAGCGCAAGGCGCCCTCATCGATCAGCTTGCGGAACGCGTGGCCAAGGCGCCAGCCAAGATCGCCAAAGTCGCGCTTTTCGCGCCCGTAGACATATTCGGCGACGCCGCCCGAAACCATGATCTGATCGATTTCGCCGAAATGCTCGATCGGCTCGGTCACAAAGAGCGGCGCGATTTCCGCAGGCAGGGATCGCTCGACAAGCGTCGCCACAAGCGCGCGCGCCATGGTCTGCGCGACGCGCGACATGTCTTCAGGCTGCGCCGTCTCGCCCAAGCGCCAATCAACGCCGCAGCGCGCCGCATGGGCCGCGCCCGCAGGGTCAATCCGCACGATCTTATTGTCGAGATCGACCACCATGTGTCGCCCGCCGACTTGCAGAGCTGCGGTGGCGATCACGCGGCCGTTGTCGGCGATGGCGAGTTTCGTTGTGGCGCCGCCGATATCGATATTGAGGATGCGGCGCCCGGCCCCCTGCGCCGAAGCCGCCACTGCGCCAGACCCATAGGCGGCGAGCATGGCCTCCATATGATCGCCTCCAGCGGCGCAGACAAGTTCGCCCACCTCCACAGCCACGCGCTGCGCGATGGCCTGCGCATTACGCCGCGCGGCAGCGGCTCCAGTGAGGATCACGACGCCGGTCTCGATATCGTCAGGCGTCAGATTGGCTGCGGCGAAGGCGCGGCTGATGATGGCCCAGAGCCTGTCTTCATCAATGAGATCGCCATCGCGGAACGGCGTCAGGGAGATGGGGGACATATAGAGGGTTTCGCGGCCCTTGGCCTGACGGCGCAGAGCGCGATGCTCACCGGGTCCGCGCATTTCAAGGCGCGTGAAAATGACTTGTGTGCCCGAGGAGCCGATATCCAGCCCCATGCTGATCAGGGGCACGCTTTCGAGCGACCTGGAATCGACGGGGAGAAAATCCTCGTCATGGTCGTGGTCAAAGTCACCTTCGCTATGCTCATGGCCCGCAAGCGCCCCGAAGCGATGATCGGCGACGGAGTGGCGATTGGCTCCCTCGTCCTGCGGCGGACCGGACATGGATCAACTCTGGCGTTGCAAACCGCGCGAAGGCGCGAATGGGCCTGATATAAGCAACAAAATGGCCGGGCGCGAGGCCCGGCCATAAATCGACAGCCTTCAATCAGCAGGCCGCTTACTTCTTCTCGCCACGCAGGAACGTGCGGACGACCTCTTCGGTCAGAACGACGAAGGGATCATATTCAGGCGCGTCTTCCATCTGATCGAGCGTGTTAAGCCCCATCTGGCGGAAAATGCGGGCCGTCGACGAAATCAGCCGCACCGGCCGCTCGGGATCCGCATTGAAATGCTGATGGATCGTGTTCGGCGGGATGTAGATGTAATCGCCCGCTTCCCATTCGAACCGCTTGGTTTCCTTCTGCGGCGTCCAAACAAAGGTGTCGCCGATCTCGACGTCGCAATCCTGATGGATGTCGTAGCCGCGACCTTCCATTACATAGACGCATTCCTCGGCGAGATGCCTATGCTTGCCCGAGCGAGAACCCGGCGGAATGATCTGCATATAGGCGTCGACGGTCTCGATGCGGGTGTTCATCTGCTCATTCATGAGATGCTTGAGCAGACCCTGCCGGGACATTTCCCAAGGCATCTCGTGCGGCTTTACGACCTTCTTGCGGCGTGCGTTGCGCGAGGGCGCATCGCGCGCCTCGTCGAGCAGACGCTGGTAAAGACGCTCGTTGCCATCACCCTTGAGCCAGGCTTCTGATTCGCCCCAAGCCATCAGTAGCCTCCCTTGGGATGATTGTAGTCGACCTCAATTTCACGCGCCTCGAAGCCTTCGCTTTCCGGCGAAACGTCAACGGGACGCTCCTTGACCTGCTTCTGGAACAGCATGTTCAAGAAGAGATACATCGGCTTGGTCTTGATCACGAGCGCGCGGGCCGGCTTCTCCGTGCTCGCATTGAAGTGCTGGTGAACGCAATTGTTGTGCACGATGGCGATGTCGCCGGCTTCCCAGTCGTAGCGCACGCCGTCATGGATCTCATAGCCCTTGCCGTCGAGAATGTAGAAGGCCGCCTCGTTCACATGGCCATGCTTCTGCGAGGACGCGCCTGGCGCATATTCCTCAAGATGCATGTGGAAGGTCTGCGTGATGCCGTCCTTCGGCTCGACATAATGGCGGCTGAAGCATTGCGGACCGTCGATGAAGGCGATGTCCTTGGCCTTGCGCACACGCGGAACCGAGCGCAGCCGGTCTAGCTCTTCCTTGACGTTGTAGGCGCCCTGGATGCCGCGGACGAAAACCCGGTCCTTCTTCGAATGATAAAGGCTCGCGATCTTCTCTTCACGGCTCTGATTTTCGGAATTGTGCCCGATAGGCGCGGTGGCCGCGCCTTTCTGGACCCTGGGGTCTGAATCCATCGTTTCGCTCCTCGTCGGCCGCGATATGCGCAACGGCCCTCGCAGTTCTTTTGCTTTTCGACCCCGCGCCCTGCTCTGTCAAGAGACCTAGCCGGAAAGCGGGCGCGACGGCCCCCCACACGGTCTGAGCATGCCATGTTGCAGGCGGAGATTGCTTTTTGCAGGCCGATGCCGGTAAAGAAAAGCCGAGCCAAGGACCCGGTGCTGCGGGACTCCCGGCGCGCGCCCATGAGGAGGATCGCCCAGATGCGCTATATCGACTGCTTCAATCACTTCTTTCCCGACGCCCTGTGGCAGAAAATGATGTCGACCCCCGGCGCTTCCGCCGACATTGGCGCGCGTATGCGCGGCATTCCCGCCATCTACGACCTGAACGAGCGTATGCGCGTGGTCGATCTGTTCCGCGCTCAGAAGAACTACAGCCAGGTGATCTCGCTGGGCATGCCCCCGCTCGAAGCCCTCGGCACGCCCGAGATCGTCGAGGAATTCGCCCGTCTCGCCAACGATGGCCAGGCCGAACTCTGCGCCAAGCATCCCGACTATTTCTGCGGCTGGCTCGCCTCCCTGCCAATGAACTCGCCCAACGCCGCCAAGGAATGGGAACGCGCCATCTCCATAGGCGCCAACGGCCTGCAGCTGCATTCCAACATCAACGGCAAGCCGCTTGATGACGAGGAATTCCGCCCGATCTTCGAGATCGCCGAGAAGCACAACAAGCCGGTCTTCCTGCACCCCTCGCGCGGCGCCTTCGACCTGCCCGACTACAAGACCGAGTCCAAGTCCAAGTATGAGATCTGGTGGACCTTCGGCTGGCCCTACGAGACCTCGGTCGCCATGGCTCGCCTGGTGTTCGGCGGCGTGATGGATCAGTTCCCGGACCTCAAGGTTCTCGCCCATCACCTTGGCGCCATGGTTCCCTTCTTCGAAGGTCGCGTCGGCCCCGGCTGGGATCAGCTCGGCAACCGCACCACCGACGAAGACTACAAGACCCTGCTGAAGAACATGAAGCGTCGTCCCCTCGACTACTTCAAGGACTTCTACGCTGACAGCGCGGTGTTCGGCTCGAAGGCTGCGACCGAATGCGGTCTGTCCTTCTACGGCGCCGACAAGGTCCTCTTCGCCTCCGACTGCCCCTTCGACCCCGAAAAGGGCCCCGGCTACATCCGCGAGACCATCCAGATCCTCGAGGATCTGAACCTCTCGCAGGAAGACATGGAAAAGATCTGCTACAAGAACGCCCAGATGCTTCTCGGCGTGAAGTAAGCGGTTCTTTTCGAGTTAACGAGAAAACCCGGCTGCGAAGCCGGGTTTTTTATTAGTTTGAGCAACGGAGCATTTGTTCAGGCGAGCATGGCATGCGCCTGCTCCGGGGTGATTGGGACGCGCTCCAGAATACGGCGCTTTAAAGCAGAGTCTTCCGCCATCCACCGATCATGAGCGTCGAGAACCGTCAGGCCTACAAGCCGACCTTCAGAGCCAAATCGCCAGACAATGCCAAGGTCGTCCTCTACGCCGCGAACGGCCACATCATGCGAGACGCTGATGTAAAGCACATCACCCTCCGCATCGTAGTCGAACTCGAAATTCTCGGCGTCAATCATGGCCTTGCCTCCACAAAACAACTGCTTTTGCCGGGCGTTGAGCGAAATAGAATGTTTTGACCCTGCCCGAGGTTGCGCCGATCCTTTTGACGGCTACCACGAGGGGGTCTCCGGAGCGGTTCGAAGAACCGTAATCAACAAACATATATGAGTGACCATAGCTTATTTCAATCTGGGACGGAGCCGCAACAGCCGCTGCCACCGCCGCCACGATGCTTGGCAGGCCTGCAGGAATTTCCGGATGGGAATTCACGACCTTAAGGATCGTCTCGGGATAGAGACGCACCTCGGTCAAGCCCGAGTGGGACGCAGGCATGCAAACGTAATAATCAGACAGGGGCACACGGCGCTCATAAGTTGGCTGGAGCGCGGCCATATTATCATAATCTTGGCAATAAAAAAGCCGCACCCTCTCGGACGCGGCCTTTAAAATTCAAACAGCAGCGCTCTCCGCGCCGCTCCTCACTTCTTCACATAAGGCCCCAGCGCCTTCGCCGCTTCAGCCGCGAAACTCTGGTCCAGCACCTGCTCGACAGCAACCGAAGCGCTAGACACGTCGCCGGTCTGTTTGAAGAAGGCGAGGTCCTTGCGCATGCTTTCGACGTTCAGCGCCCCATCGGGATTAACGCCGTGCATGGTCATGTTGCGCAGCACTTCGGGGTTCTTGATGACGGTGCGCTTGGCGAGGATGGCGATGAGCTCATCAGCGCCCGGGCCCTGCAGCTTGCCGTTCACCATGGCGTCGTTGAAGTCGCGCGCCGCGCGCAGATAGGCCTTCATAAAGCGGGTCGCGACCTCGCGGCGCTTCTGCGCGAAATCACCCGAAAACATGATCGTCGCAGTCTGGGCGTTCGGATAGAAGGCGTCGTTGCCGGTCAGGATGACGGCTGCGCCGAGGCGCACGATATTCGTCGTGGTCGGCTCTGTCGTGATCGACCCGTCGATGGCGCCATTCTGGAACGCGGGCGCATGCTGGGGAAAGCCTAGATAGACCTTCTCCACATCATCATATTTCAGGCCGACGCTCTTCATGGCCTCGTTAAGAACCGAAGCGTCGCTGCCGCCGGCGCCAGTGATGGCGACCTTGCGGCCCTTCATGTCGGCGAGCGTCTTGACCTTGCCGCTCTCGACGAGATCCTTGCGCGCAAGGAAGACCTGAAAGGGAGCGCCCTTCACATTGGTCGCCTTGTCAGCGACGAGCTTGATCGTGATGCCGCGCTCAACAGCGTTGTAGAGGCCGGCAGAAGCTGCGCCGCCGCCAACATCAAGCTGTCCTGCGCCCATGGGGGCGACCATCTTGGCGCCTGTGTCGAACTCGACGAATTCAGCTTCGATGCCTTCGGCGCCGAAGTAACCCTTGTCCTGCGCGATGAAGAGCGTGCCGTCGCTCACCGCGTTGACCATGCCGATGGTGACCTTGTCGGCGGCGCTCGCCGCCACGCTCATCATCGCCAGAAGACTGGCGCCAAGCGCGCCGCGCAGACCCTTGATCATATGCTCACCCTTTTGATGGAAACGGCGCGGGGCGTAATCGCCTCGCGCCGTATGAAGATTACTTGTCGGTCTTGGAGAAGCCCGGACCCATGTTCCAGTCTTCGGCATAATAGGGACGGTCCGTCAGGCGGCACCAGTTCTCCCAACCACGCTCGAAGGTGAAGCCCGCGCGGCCACCCGCATTGGCCGCCACTTCGCCATCGCTCATGGGCAGAACATCGCCTTCGCCGAGCTGATAGGCCTTGATGAGCATGTCAGCGTTGATCTCCATATAGACGGAGGTGAACACCACTTCGCGCAGGCTCCTGCCGACGACGACGCTGCCATGGCCGCGCATAAGCGCAACGGTGCGCGGTCCGAGCGCGGCGGCGAGATCGCGGCCCATGTCCATGCTGGTCACGAGCAGGTTGGTGGTGCCGAACTTATGCGCAATGTCCCAGGTCGGGATATCGTTGCCGATGGGCGCGCACATATGCATGATCGGGCGCATCTTCTTCTTCGACTGAACGGTGAAGGGCACCACATTGGGGCTGTGGTTATGCACCACGGCCATCACGTCCGGGCGCGCCTCGTAGATGGCGCCATGGATGAAGCGCTCCGAATAGGGCTTGCCGGGATTGTGGCCGACGATGTCGCCGCCGAAGGTGAATTCGGTGATGTCGTTCACTTCGACGCAATTGGGCGCGCGGGCGCGCGACAGGAAGAAGTGATTCGGATTCTCAGGGTTGCGCATGGAGACATGGCCGAAAGAGTCGACCACATGATGATGGGCGAGCACGCGGTTCGCCGTAACAAGGTCTTCCTTGAGCTTCGCTAGATCAGTCATAAGCATCGCCTC
>CANBVC010000045.1 GCA_947372795.1 Beijerinckiaceae bacterium | reverse complement strand
CGAATTACCGCGTCTGCAGCGCTCGCTTCCCGCCGGCGCCGAGCTTGTGGTCGTTCACGATCGCACGCAGACCATTCGCGCCTCTATCGCCGATGTGCAATTCACGCTCGCGCTGGCGATTGGTCTTGTTGTGCTGGTGGTGCTGCTCTTCTTGCGGACTTTGCGCGCCACCATCATCGCGGCCGTCACCCTGCCGCTGTCGATCCTTGCGAGCTTCGCCGCCATGTGGCTCGCGGGCTTCAGCCTCGATAATCTCTCACTCATGGCGCTCACCATCGGCACAGGTTTTGTGGTCGATGACGCCATCGTCATGATCGAGAATATCGTGCGCAATCTCGAGAGCGGAAAATCGCCCCTGCAGGCTGCGCTCGACGGCGCGCGTGAAATCGGCTTCACCGTCATCTCGCTCACCGCCTCGCTGGTGGCCGTGTTCATTCCGCTGCTTTTCATGACCGGCGTCGTGGGGCGTATGTTCCGTGAATTCGCCATCACCCTGACCCTTGCTGTCGTGGTCTCAGCCGTCATCTCGCTCACGCTCACGCCGATGATGTGCGCGCGCCTTTTGCGCGCCATTCCAGCCGACGCAAAGCCGCCGCGCCTGCTGCGCCTCGCCGAATGGCCTGTGAGCGCTATGGCGCGGCTCTATGACGCTACGCTGGGCTGGGCGGTGGCCCGGCAGGGGTTGATGATGCTCGTCACCCTAGGCACGCTCGGCCTCACGCTCGCGCTTTATGTCGCGATCCCCAAGGGCTTTCTGCCCACGCAGGACACCGGCCTCGTCACCGTGAATGTGGAAGCCTCGCCCGATGCCTCCTTCATCGAGATCTCGCGCTTGCAAGAAGAAGTCGCCGCCATCATGAGCGGCGATCCTGATGTTACGGGGGTTGTCGGCGTCGTTGGCGTGGGCCCTCTAAACGTCACGCAGAACACAGCGCGTCTCACTGTTGTCTTGAAGCCGCGCGATCAGCGCCGCGCCGCCGCCAGCGACATAGCCGAACGCTTGCTGGCGTCGGCCTCCGCCGTGTCGGGCGTCAAGATCTATGCGCAGCCCGCGCAAGACATCCAGATCACGACGCAATCGAGCCGGTCGCAATTCCAATATACGCTCTCCAGCGCTGACCCCGGTGAGATCGAGCTATGGGCGAAGAAGCTTGCGCAGGCGCTTCGAGCATCGGGCGTATTGCGCAATGTGGCTGCCGAAACCAACGATGGAGGCCTGCGCATTTTCATCGACGTGGATCGCGAGAAGGCGGGCCGTCTTGGCGTTGGCATGCAGGCCATCGACGACACATTGAATAGCGCCTTTGGCCAGCGGCAGGTCTCCACCATCTATGCGCAATCCAACCAGTATCGCGTCATTCTGGAGGCTGCCCCGCAGTATCAGACCGACCCCGCAGCCCTCGCCAAGCTCTATGTGGCAGGCGCTGGCGGCGTGCAGACCCCGCTGGAGACGATCGCGAAGATCAAGCGCACCACCGCGCCGCTTGCTGTCATGCATCAGGATCAGTTTCCCGCAGCTGTCGTGAGTTTCGATCTTGAGCCCCACGCCTCCTTGGGCGATGCGGTGGAGGCCGTCGCGCGTGCGCAGGCGCAGATCGGCATGCCCGCCTCGGTGATCGGAACCTTCCGCGCAGACGCCGCCGAGTTCAAACGCTCCCTCGCCAATCAGCCCTGGCTGATCCTCGCCGCCCTCATCGCGATCTATGTCGTGCTGGGCATGCTCTATGAGAGCTTCGCCCATCCCTTCACCATTCTCACCACGCTGCCTTCGGCGGGAGTCGGCGCGTTGCTGGCCCTCATGCTCACGGGGCAGGACCTCTCCATCATCGCGCTGATCGGCATCGTGCTGCTGATGGGCATCGTGAAGAAGAATGCGATCATGATGATCGACTTCGCTCTGGTCGCCGAGCGCGCGGGCCTGTCGCCGCAGGACGCCATTCTGCGCGCCTGTCACCTGCGTTTCCGCCCCATCATGATGACGACGCTCGCGGCGCTCTTTGGCGCGCTGCCGCTCGCCTTCGCCAGCGGCGATGGCGCGGAATTGCGCATACCTCTTGGCGTTTCCATCGTCGGCGGCCTGCTGCTCAGCCAATTGCTTACGCTCTACACCACCCCGGTGATCTATCTTGGCGTAGAGCGGCTGCGCGCGCGCATGGGCTGGCGGGGCCGCAAGGCGATCGTAGCCCCGCGTGAAGGTGGCCTATGAGGAGCCTTTCCGCACCTTTCATACTGCGCCCCGTCGCCACTACGCTTCTCTCATTCGCCTTGCTGCTTCTGGGCTGCCTTGGCTATGCCTTCCTGCCTGTCGCCAATCTGCCCAATGTGGAATTTCCCGTCATTCGCGTCACAGCGAGCAGGCCGGGCGCCGATCCCTCCACCATGGCGGCGAGCGTGGCGGCGCCGCTGGAGCGAACGCTTGGCGTCATTTCAGGCGTCAATGAAATCACCTCCTGGAGTTCGCTTGGCTCCACCAGCATCACCCTGCAATTCGATCTTGGCCGCAACATCGATTCCGCCGCGCGCGATGTGCAGGCGGCGTTGAACGCTGCGGCGACTGATCTGCCCGGCGACATGCCGAGCCTGCCGCGCTTCCGCAAGGCCAATCCCAACGCTATGCCTGTAGTGCTGCTGGCGCTCACCTCGGACACGCTCCCGCCAGACACCATGTTCGATCTTGCGGACTCGGTCATCGCGCAGCGACTGTCGCAGGTGGAAGGCGTGGCCGAAGTTCAGGTGAATGGCGCTGAACAGCCTGCGCTGCGGGTGAGGCTTGATCCTGCGCGGCTTGCTGCCATGGGGCTTGGGCTGGAGGAGGTGCGCAGCGCCATCGTGGCGGCCAATACGCTTTCGCCGCTGGGCTCCTTCGAAGGCGAGTTCATCAGCCAGACGATCGCCACCAGCGGTCAGCTTACTCGCCCGCAAGATTACGAGCAGATCATTCTGCGCAGCAAATCGGGCGCAGTCGTGCGACTCGGCGATGTCGCCACCATTGCGCCGGGCGTGCGCAACACGCGCGCAGCCGGCTGGTACAATGGCAAGCCCGCCGTGATCGTGCAGATCACCAAACTGCCCGACGCCAATGTGATCGACACGGTCGATGGCGTGAAGCGGGCGCTGAGCCAATTGAAAGCGCTCGTTCCCGCCGGGATGGATTTTCGGATCATGATGGATCGCACGGTGATGATCCGCGCCTCCATCGACGATCTGCAAAAGACGCTGGTCATATCGATCGCCATGGTGATGCTGGTCGTCTTCGCCTTTTTGCGTCGCGCGGCGCCTGTGGCGGGCGCGGGTGTGGCGGTGCCCCTGTCGCTGGGCGTGGCCTTCGCCAGCATGTGGGCATGCGGCTATACGCTCGACAATCTTTCGCTCATGGCGGTGGTCATATCCGTCGGCTTCGTGGTCGATGACGCTATCGTCATGGTGGAGAATATAGATCGCAACATCGCGGGCGGCGTCAGTCCCATGCGCGCGGCGCTCATGGGCGCGCGGCAGATCGGCTTCACGGTCATCTCCATCAGCCTGTCTTTGATAGCCGCCTTCATTCCCATGCTTTTCATGCCGGGAATCATGGGTCGCATGTTCCGTGAATTCTCGCTCACCCTCGCCTTCGCCATCCTCGCCTCGGCTTTCGTCTCCCTCACGGTGACGCCGATGATCTGCGGGCGCTTCATGGCGCGCAGCGAACGCGCTACGGGCTGGTTCGACCGAGGGCTCGATCGCATGCGCGCCGCTTATGGCCGCTCGCTCGAAGTGGCGCTGGCGCGGCCTTTCATGGTGCTGGCGATCTTCCTGCTCACCATCGGCCTCACCGTGCAAATGTACCGGATCGTGCCCAAGGGCATGTTGCCCGAAGATGACCTTGGCCTATTGTTCGGTTTCACCGAAGGGGGGGCGGACATTTCCTTTCCCGCCATGCAGGAAATACAGAGCCGCGCCGCCGCCATCATCGCGGCTGATCCGGCGGTCGAGTCCACGGCTTCCTTCGTGGGCGGCGGTTGGTCCGTCAATAGCGGACGCATGTATGTGGGCCTGAAGGCGAAGCGCGAGGATAATTCCAAGAAGGTCATAGCGCGGCTGCGTGAGCAACTTTCACTTTTGCCTGGCCTGCGCGTTTATCTCGTCGCCATGCAGGATGTTCGTGTCGGCGGCCGTCAGGGCAAATCGAATTTTCAATTTACCCTCTGGGGCTCTGACGCCGAAGAGCTCGACGCATGGAGCGTGAAAGCGGTGGAGGCGGCCAAGGCCCTGCCGCAACTCGTCGATGTCTCCAGCGACCGCGAGAAAGAAGGGCTGCAGGCGAAAGTGGTGATCGATCGCGCTGCGGCTGCGCGCATGGGCGTTAGTATCGCCGCAATCGACAACGTGCTCTCCGACGCCTTCAGCCAGCGCCAGATCTCGACCATCTATGGCGAGCGCAACCAGTACAAGGTCGTGCTGGAGGTCGCGCTGTCGCGCCAGCGCGATCCCGGTGATTTTTCCGGGCTGTACGTGCCCGGCGCAGGCGGGGTTCAGACGCCGCTTGGTTCGCTCGCGCGGGTGGAGCGCGGGTCAGCGCCGCTTTCGATCAACCATACGGGACAGTTCGCCTCCATCACCATCAACTACGCCGCCGCCCCGGGCGTGGTAGCCGAAGAGGCCAATATGGCGCTGCAGGGCGTCATCGCCGCGCTGGGCCTTCCACCCGGCGTGAGGGCGGATTTTGCGGGGGACGCTAAAGCCATCGCGGATTCATCGCATGATGGTCTCATGCTCATTTTCGCCGCGCTGATCGCAGTCTACATCATCCTTGGCATCCTCTATGAAAGCCTGATCCACCCTCTCACCATCCTCTCCACGCTGCCCCCTGCTGGGCTTGGCGCATTGATCTCGCTGGAGGCGGTGGGTATGGAGCTGACGATGGTCGCCTTCATCGGCATCATCCTGCTCATCGGCATCGTGAAGAAAAATGGCATCATGCTGGTGGATTTCGCCATAGCCGCCGAGCGGGAGAAGGGCCTTGCGCCCCGCGAGGCCATGCGCGCGGCGTGCATTGAACGGTTCCGTCCCATTCTCATGACCACCATGGCCGCGATTTTTGGCGCCGTGCCCATTCTCATCGCCTCTGGCGCGGGTTCGGAGCTGCGCCGTCCGCTGGGCGTCACCATCGTGGGCGGCCTTATTCTGTCGCAGATCCTGACCCTCTACACGACGCCTGTGATCTATCTGCTCATGAGCCGCTTCTCGCGAGGCAAGGCCCCGGCGATCCTGCAGAAAACCGCGCTGGGCTTGCCTGCGGACAGGTCCAGTCCGCCGCGCGTATCGTAATCGTTAAGACGCGGCGCCTGCCGCTGCTGCGCATTCTATCTGTCGCTCTATCGTCCTATGTGTGCTAGAGCCCCCCAGCCCTTCGCAGTTGCGAAGGCCAGTCTTTGCGGTGCCAGATGCGACGTTTTCTCATATTCTCCCTCGTTTTTGTGCTGCTGGCGGGCTTCGCTGGCGGGCTCGGCTACTTCCAGTTCATCGTGAAGCCTGAGATCATCAAGGGCTTCATCTCCAAGGCCCCGCCGCCAGTGGCGGTGGTGGCGGTCACGGAGGCCAAGGCGGAGGAATGGATCGAGCGGATCCCGGCGGTCGGCACCTTCCGCGCCGTGCAGGGCATTGAGCTTGCGCCGCAGGTTGGCGGCATCATCCGCGCCTTTCATTTCGATTCCGGGCAGGAAGTCGCCAAGGGCGCCCTGCTGGTGGAGCTCGAAGATTCCGTGGAGCAGGCGGATCTGAAATCCAATCTCGCCACGCTCAAGAACACAGACATGGCGCTTGACCGCCAGCGTCAGCTCATCACCGGCGGTTCAACGTCCCGGTCTACCCTCGACTCCGCTGAGGCCGCGCGCGATCAGGCTTCCGCAGCGGTGGAGCGCTCGCGCGCCCTTATCGCCCAGAAGGCGCTTAGCGCGCCTTTCGCTGGCCGTATCGGCCTTCGCCGGGCCGATATCGGACAATATGTGTCGCCGGGAACCGGCATCGCGAGCCTTCAGCAGCTCGATCCCATCTTTGTGGATTTCCCCGTGCCCGAACAGGCCGTGACGGAGCTCGCCACCGGGCAGACAGTGGAAGTGACGGTCGACGCGTGGCCTGATGAAATGTTTCAGGGCAAGGTTGTGTCGCTCGATGCGCGCGTGAGCGCGGAGACGCGTAACCTCGTCGTGCGCGCTGAAGTGAAGAACGCTTCCAAGCGTCTCCGCCCCGGCATGTTCGCCAATGTTGCGGTGCTCGCCGGCAAGGCCCAGTCGCTCGTCACCCTGCCGCGTACTGCGATCGCTTATTCGCTCTACGGCGATGGGGTCTATGTGGTGAAGCCTGCCCCCGCGCAGCCCGGCGCCGCGCAGGCGGCCGATGACCATCAGATGATCGTCGAGCGCCGCGTCGTGAAGGTTGGCGCAGCGCGCGGGGCGCGCGTCTCCATTCTCAGCGGCGTAGAGCCGGGCGAAAGCGTCGTTAGCGAAGGGCAGTTGAAGCTCATGGCTGGGGCGCGGGTGAAAGTCGACAATACGCTGGCGCTGCCCGCCTCTCTCAATCCCTTGCCCCGGCAATAGGGGCCGTCATGACCTCCTTTACAGATCTCTTCATCAAGCGGCCTGTGCTGGCGAGCGTCGTCAGCCTGATGCTGCTGCTCGTCGGCATTCAGGCCGGTCTTAAACTGCAGATCCGGCAATATCCCGAACTGCAGCAGACGACGCTGACGATCACCACGACTTATCCCGGCGCCAACGCCGAGCTGATCCGTGGCTTCATCACGACCCCGCTGGAGCAGGCCGTAGCCAGCACCGAGGGTATCGACACGCTGGTGTCAAGCTCCCAGCAGAATGTCTCCACCATCACGCTGAACCTGCGCCTCAACGCGAGCGCAGACCGCGCGATGACGGACGTTCTGGCGAAAATCAATCAGGTGAAGAGCACGCTGCCGCGTGAGGCCAATGATCCGATTGTTCTGAAGAAGACGGGTCAGGGCTTCGCGCTGATGTACCTGTCCTTCAATTCCGCGACTATGTCGGGCTCGCAGATCACCGACTACATGACCCGCGTGGTGCAGCCGGGCTTGCAGACGCTCGATGGCGTGGGCGAGGCGCAGATTCTCGGCGGCCAGACCTTCGCCATGCGCATCTGGCTCGACCCCGAGCGCATGGCTGCGCGCGGCGTGACCCCGAGCGATGTCCGCCTTGCGTTGGCGGCTAACAATTTCACCTCCGCCGCCGGGCAGATCAAGGGCGACTGGGTGCAGACCAGCATCAACGCCCTGACCTCGCTCGACACCGCGCAGGCCTTTTCGCAGCTCGTCATCGCAGCGCGCGGCGACTCCCTCATCCGGCTCGGCAATATCGCACGCGTGGAGCTTGGCCCCGAGAGCGCGGAATCTTCCTCGGTTTTCGATGGCTTGAAAGCAGTGTTCATCGGCGTCTACGCCACGCCGACCGCCAATCCGCTCGATGTGATCAGCAATGTCCGCAAGGCCTTTCCGCAGCTGAAAGCCAATCTGCCGCCCGGCCTTGATGCCGCCATCGCCTATGACGCCACCGAATTCATTCGCGCTTCGATCTCCGAAGTCGCAATGACCCTAGGTGAAGCGGCCCTGATCGTCGTGGTGGTGATTTTCCTGTTTCTGGGCAATCTGCGCTCGACCATCATCCCCCTCGTCACCATTCCCCTGTCGCTCATCGGCGTGATGATCATGCTGCTGGCGATGGGCTACTCGATCAACCTGCTCACCTTGCTCGCGCTGGTGCTCGCCATCGGCCTTGTGGTCGATGACGCCATTGTGGTGGTTGAGAATATCTATCGTCATATTGAGGAAGGGCTTTCGCCCTTTGAAGCCTCGGTGAAGGGCGCACGCGAGATCGTGGGGCCGGTCGTCGCGATGACGATCACGCTCATAGCGGTCTATGCGCCCATCGGCTTTGTGTCTGGCGTCACGGGCTCGCTGTTCCGCGAATTCGCCTTCACGCTGGCGGGGGCGGTTTTCGTGTCCGGCTTTGTCGCGCTCACCCTCTCGCCCATGATGTGCTCGAAGCTTTTGCGGGCGCATAGCGCGCAAGGACAGGGCCGCTTCGCCGCTTTCCTCGATCGCATGTTCGATCGATTGCGCGCCCGCTATGCGCGCATGCTGCATCGCTCGCTGAACTTCCGCGCCATGAGCGTGCTGGTGCTCGTGGGCGTGCTGGCGCTGACCGCCATCATGTACAAGTCCACCCCGCGTGAACTTGCGCCTGAAGAAGATCAGGGCTTCATCATCAGCATCGTGAAGACGCCCCAATATGCTAACCTCGACTATCTCGAGAACATGACCGGCAAGCTGCAGACCGAAATCGCTACGATCCCTGAGTCCGGCCATGTCTTCGCCATCAACGGATCGGGCGGCGTGCGTCAGGCCTTCGCAGGTTTGATCCTGAAGCCCTGGGATCAGCGCGAGCGCAGTCAGAAGCTTGTGTTGAAGGATCTGCAGTCCAAGCTCGGCGTGCTCCCCGGCGCCCAGGCCTTCGCCTTCGCCCCGCCCGCGCTACCCGGCTCGACCGGCGGCCCGCCCATGCAGTTCGTCATCCGCACGACCGGCGATTATCAACAGCTCGCGCAGGTTCTGGCCGAGATGCAGCAGGCGGCGCAGAAAAGCGGCCTGTTCATCTTCACTGACTCGGATCTGAAGTTCGATACGCCACAGCTGGAGATGAAGATCGACGCCGCCAAGGCCAATCGCCTTGGCGTCAGCATGCAGGACGTCGGCTCCTCG
Organism: Beijerinckiaceae bacterium; assembly: GCA_947372795.1. Classification (GTDB taxonomy): domain Bacteria; phylum Pseudomonadota; class Alphaproteobacteria; order Rhizobiales; family Beijerinckiaceae; genus Terripilifer. Next base: position 7,174 of record CANBVC010000045.1, on the reverse strand, counting down.
CTCGCGACCTTCCTTGGCGGCAATTACGTGAACCGCTTCAGCCTTTATGGTCGCAGCTATCAGGTCATCCCGCAGGCGCCGCGCGAATTCCGCATCACCGGCGACTGGCTGCTGCGCTATCAGGTTCGCACATCCTCGGGCGAGCTCGTGCCGCTCTCGGCCATCGCCACGGTGAACCAGACGGTGCAGCCTAACGCCCTGACCAACTTCCAGCAGCTGAGCTCCGCCACGCTGTCCGGCGTGCCCTTCCCGGGCCGCACCATCGGCGAGGCCATCGACTTCCTGACCGCAAAGTCGAAGGAAATCTTCCCCGAAGGCTATACCTACGACTTCCAGGGCGACGCCCGCCAATACGTGCAGGAGGGCAATACGCTCGCCGTCACCTTCATCTTCGCGCTGATCGTGATCTTCCTCGTGCTCGCCGCGCAGTTTGAGAGCTTCCGCGATCCGCTCATCATCCTGATCGCCCTGCCGACCTCGATGTTTGGCGCGTTGCTGCCGCTCAATATTCTTGGCGTGATGGGCGCAGCTTCGATCAACATCTATACGCAGATCGGCCTCGTGACCCTGATCGGGCTCATCTCCAAGCACGGCATCCTGATGGTCGAATTCGCCAACCGGATGCAGGTAGAGAAGGGCATGAGCCGCAGGGAAGCCATCGAACATGCGGCGGCCGTGCGTCTGCGGCCGATCCTCATGACCACCGCCGCCATGGTGGCCGGGATGGCTCCGCTCATCCTCGCCCATGGCGCTGGCGCGCGCAGCCGCTTCGACATCGGCCTCGTCATCGCGGCGGGCATGGCGATCGGCACCATGTTCACCATCTTCATCACCCCCGCGATCTACACCTTCCTTGCGCGCGACCACAGCCGCATGAAGGGCAAGGGTGTCAAGATGGTTGCGATGGAACCAGCGGCGCTCGTTGAATAGGGCGGCGTTTGCAATGGGCCGCTTCCATTGTTAAGGCCTGTGCGGCCAGTCCCTTCGGCTGGCCGCGGAATTCTGGATCATGACAAGAGACAACGACCCCGTTTCCCGGCGGCGCACCTTCGCCATCATTTCGCATCCCGACGCTGGCAAGACCACGCTGACTGAAAAGCTGCTGCTGTTCGGCGGCGCGATCCAGCTCGCCGGTGAGGTGCGCGCCAAGGCCAACCGCCGCCAGACCCGTTCGGACTGGATGGGCATCGAGCGCGAGCGCGGGATCTCCGTCGTCACCTCGGTGATGACCTTCGAATATGACGGGCGCGTCTTCAACCTGCTGGATACGCCGGGCCACGAAGACTTCTCCGAAGATACCTACCGCACGCTCACCGCCGTCGATTCCGCCATCATGGTGATTGACGCGGCGAAGGGCATCGAGGCGCGCACACGCAAGCTCTTCGAGGTCTGCCGCCTGCGCGACATTCCCATCGTCACCTTCATCAACAAGCTCGACCGCGAAACGCGCGATCCCTTTGATCTCCTAGACGAGATCGAGAAGACGCTGGCGCTTGATACGGCGCCGCTTACCTGGCCCATCGGCCGGGGTCGGGATTTCGCTGGCACCTATGACCTGCGCGCCAACGCCATCCGCCATGTGGATTCCGATGCGCCTTTGCAAAAGGTGAGCGGGCCGAATGACCCGGCGGTCGCCGGGCTTCTGCCCGAACATCTGCGCGCGGCTTTCCAGGAAGAGTTGGGCCTTGCGGTCGAGGCCTGCAAACCTTTCGATTTCAACAGCTTCCGCGAGGGTCATCTGACCCCGGTCTACTGGGGCAGCGCGCTGCGCACCTTCGGCGTTCAGGACCTCATCGATGGTCTTGGCGAATTCGCGCCGCCGCCGCGCGGGCAGGAATCCGCCACGCGCTTCGTCGAGCCGCGCGAGGCCAAGATGACGGGCTTCGTGTTCAAAATTCAGGCGAATATGGATCCCAACCACCGCGACCGCATCGCCTTCACCCGCATTTGCTCAGGCAAGCTGACGCGCGGCATGAAGGCGAAGCTGGTGCGCACGGGCAAGGCCATGCCGATCAATGCGCCGCAGTTCTTCTTCGCGCAGGATCGTCAGATCGCCGAGGAGGCCTATGCGGGCGATGTGGTTGGCATTCCCAACCATGGCGCGCTGCGTATTGGCGACACCCTCACCGAGGGCGAAGACATCATCTTCCGTGGCGTGCCGAGTTTCGCCCCTGAAATCCTGCGCCGTGTGAAGCTCGGCGACGCCATGAAGGCGAAGAAGCTGCGCGAATCCCTTCAGCAACTCGCTGAAGAGGGCGTGGTGCAGGTCTTCATTCCCAATGACGGCTCGGGCGCCATCGTGGGCGTGGTCGGCGCCTTGCAGCTTGATGTGCTGGTCGAGCGGTTGCAGGCCGAATATGGCCTGCCCGTCAGTTTCGAGCAGAGCCGTTTCGAGGTCTGTCGCTGGATCAGCGCTGATGATCCGGCCGATCTCGACAAATTCCAGCGCGCTTTTCCCTCCTCCATCGCGAAGGATCTCGATGAGGCGCCGGTCTATCTCGCCCAGTCGGCCTGGGCCCTGCGCTATGAGCAGGAAAAGTGGCCGCAGGTGCGCTTCACCGATGTGAAGGACTACCAGAAAAAGACGCAGTAGCTGATTTTTACGTTGTAATGGTCAAGCTAAACCTTGACCCTGTTTGTCGCTCGACGCATTTTGGTTATCTCAAGCTGGAGATGGCCTATGAAGCGCGTATTTGCCGCAACCGTTATGGCGATCGCCACCCTTGCGGTGGCGCCCGCCTTCGCTGAAAAGCGCCCGCAAGTTCCGGCTGAAAATCGCTATCTGCCCTACACCGGCGAAGTCCCCGCCTGCGATTCCCCCTGGGTGCAGGGGCGAATTCAGTCCCGTTTCTATGAATCTGAAAGCGAGTTCTGGGGCTCCGGGCTACAGTTCACGGGCTTTGATCAGTTCCGAGAGATCGGTTTTCGCTCCAACGGCGCCGATTATATCCCCCGGCGCTATTGCACCGCGCGCGGCCATCTCACTGACGGCAAGATCCGCAAGGTCGTTTATTGGATCGGCGAGGATCTGGGTTTCGCCGGAGGCGATTTTATGGGCTTGTTCGCCTTCGCCGGCCGCACCAATATCATCAACAATTGGGGTGTGACCTTTTGCGTTGATGGGCTTGATCGCAATTACGCCTACGGTCAGGGGTGCCAAGCCGCGCGCCCCTGAGTTTTCTCAGGAGAGCGCATGACTTTCATTCATCGGATTTCAAGTCTTTACGGAGCGCTTTTCGCGCTCGCCATCCTGCTCGGCGCGGCGCCTTCACCCGGCCATGCGCAAGCGCGGCCCGATTGCGTGCTCGACCGCTGCGACGACAAAACCGCCCCAGAGCGCGCCTTCCGTAGGCCAAGCTCCGGCGGCGACTTTGATTTTTATGTACTCGCGCTCTCATGGTCACCGGGCTTTTGCGCCACCACCGGGGCCGAAAAAGCGAGCGAACAATGCCAAAAAGGCATGGGCCTCGGCTTTGTGGTGCATGGCCTGTGGCCCCAGTTCGAACGGGGGTTTCCCAGCGATTGCGACGCCTCGGGCAGGCCAGTGTCCAGTGTGGCGCTCGAATCTGCCCGTGGGCTTTTTCCCAGCGATGGGCTGGCGCGTTACGAATGGCGCAAGCACGGCAGTTGCACGGGCCGTTCGCCACAGGAATATTTCGCCGATGTAAGGGCGGCGCGCGAGCTCGTGCGCATACCCTCAGAATTCGAGCGTCTGCGGCGTGAGGAGGAGGTCGCTCCTGCGGAGGTTCTGCGCGCTTTCGGCAGGGCCAACCCCCGCCTGCGCGCGGGCATGGCCGCCGTAGGCTGCGCCAAAGGCTATCTGCAGGAGCTGCGCGTTTGTTTGACCAAGGATCTGCGGGAGTTTCGTCCCTGTCCTGAAGTCACGCGCAATTCCTGCCGCGCGCAGACGATCAAGGTGACGCCGAGCCTGTGAGGGGCTAAGTCTGTCACCATGAATTACAGGCACGCCTATCACGCGGGAAATTTTGCGGACGTGTTCAAACACGCGCTGCTGACGCGCATCCTCATCTATCTCATGCGCAAGGACGCGCCGCTGCGCTATCTCGACACCCATAGCGGCGTTGGTCGCTATGATCTGTCGAGCGAAGAGGCTTTGCGTACGGGCGAATGGCGGGATGGAATCGGTCGCCTGCTGGGCGTTGACTTGCCGCCCGCCACGGCGGCGTTGCTCGAACCCTATCTGACGCTGATCCCCGGCACGGCCGAGGCGCCGGGTGTCTATCCCGGTTCGCCGCTGATCGCCCGGAGCCTTCTGCGCAAGCAGGACCGGATGACCTTCAGCGAATTGCACGATCATGACGCCCGCCGCCTCTTGCGGGCCTTGGGCGAGGACAAGCGCTGCAAGATCGTGAAGATGGATGGCTATCAGTCTCTTAAGGCGGGCGTGCCGCCACTTGAACGCCGGGGCCTCGTGCTGATCGATCCGCCCTTTGAGGAGCGTGATGAATTTGAGCGCATGGCCCTTGCGCTGGAGAACGCCTGGGAAAAATGGCCCACCGGAACCTATGCGCTCTGGTATCCGCTGAAGGTCGGCGGCGGGGTCGAGGCCTTTCGCGACTACCTGTCGCAAGGGCCGGTGCGCAAGGCGCTCTGCCTTGAGCTTCATATTGACGAACTTCGCGAGACGGGGCCGCTGAAGGGGTGTGGCCTCATCGTCGTGAATCCCCCCTTCGTGCTGGAGGAAGAGGCGCGCGAATTGCTGCCCGCCTTCGCAGCCCGTCTGGCTCAGGGCCCGGGCGCGTCATGGCGGAGCGTTTGGCTGACCGGAGAATGACCCTGTGCGGGCCATAACCGCGCTCCATATTTCCTCAACGAGCGGCGCCGAACGCCGTGCGTGTGGAAGGGAAGCGAGCTATGGCGCAGACGGGTGTGGTCAAGTTTTTCAATGGAGAAAAAGGCTACGGTTTCATCAAGCCGGATGACGGTGGCGGCGACATTTTCGTGCATATCACAGCCCTCGAGCAAGCTGGGCTGCACTCTCTGGCAGAAGGCCAGCAGGTCGCTTATGAAATCGAGCCCGACAAGAAGGGCAAGGGACCCAAGGCGGTCAATCTGCAGGTCAAATGAAGACGCCGAAATAAAATGAGGCCCGACGGGGGAGCCGCCGAGCCTCTGGTCTCATCGCTGGAGGGCGATCAGAACTTGTAGTTCACGCCCATGCGGACCGTGTTCTGGGTCAGGCCAGCGCGCGGGGTCGTGGCGTCCTTCGAGGTGAGGTCGGTATAGAGATACTCGGCCTTGGCGGAGACGTTGCTGGTGAAAGCGTATTCCATGCCGCCGCCCAGCGCGTAACCGTTGTGCCAGTCGCTGGTCGCAGGGGTGCGATCAAGCGAAGCGCCAGCATAGCCGGCGGTCGTGAACAGCAGGACGCGGTCGACCGCATAGCCGACGCGGCCACGAGCCGTCGCGACATTGGTGGCCTTGGAAGTGGCGCCGGCCTTGGAGCCGCGGGCGTTGTTCCAGGCGTCGTCGCCTTCAACGCCAACAACGAGCTGGCCCATCTGGTAGTTGTAACCAACCGTGCCGCCGATCTGCGCGCCATCGAGCGAACCATAGGCCGCCTCAGCGGCGCCCTTTGGGGTGGCCCAGCCGTAGCCAGCGTTCACGCCGGCGTAGAAACCCGTCCAGGTGAAAACCGGAACCTGCGCCACATAGGGGGCGGGAGCCACGGAGCGGCGCGGCAGGTCAGCGGCGACGGCGGTGGCGCCGAGGGCGAAAACTGACAGGGCGGCGGCGAGAGAAATCTTGGCGTTCATTTGGTCCTACTCCTCTTGGCCACGATCACGGCCAACATGCGTTCCTTCTCGGCGGAAAATCTTTCAGAATAATTAAGATCATCTGCCTTGATGACTTAGCATCGTTTCCAAATGTGGCGTGAATTTGACGACATATATTCAATATATTCTGGTGAATTTCGAAGTTAACACTAGGTTAATCGTGTGTTTTTGTTATTTTATATTTCGAAATGTGTCGAAACTTGGTCGATTATCGTATTTAATAAGGTATTAAATATGGCGACTTTACCGCAAACATGGCGGTATAAGGGGCGGCGACGCTTTCTTCCTTGATCCTGGAAGCCATCGTGGCGATTAAAGAAGCGTGGGGGAGATATGGACGAGGCTTTGCAGCAGGGAACGGCATTAGTGACGGGAGCTTCGCGGCGCCTCGGGCTAACCATAGCGCTCGCTTTGGTGAAACACGGCTTCGCTGTGGCGCTTCATGCGAGCGAGCGTTCACGCGCTGAAGCTGAAGCCGCTTGCGCCCATATCAGCGCCGCAGGCGGGCGCGCCTGCGTCCTGAGCGCCGACCTTGCCGATACCAATGCTGTCGCTGGCCTCATCGCGCAGGCTGAGGCCGCGCTTGGTCCTGTGACGCTGCTGGTCAACAACGCCTCATTATTTGAAGCCGATAGCGCCAGCGCTTTTGATCCGAGCCTTTTTGAGCGTCATATGGCGGTCAATCTGCGCGCGCCCTTGCAGCTCGCCAGCGACTTCGCCGCACGATTGCCGACGGGCCGCGAGGGGCTGATCGTCAATCTCATCGACCAGCGTGTCTGGCGCCTCAACCCGCATTTCTTCACTTATACGCTGTCGAAATCCGCACTCTGGACGGCCACGCAGACCATGGCGCAAGCTTTTGCGCCGCACATTCGCGTCAATGGCGTAGGGCCGGGGCCGACGATGGCCAATCACATGCAGCAAGCGGGGGATTTCAAGCGCGAGGCTGATGCGATCCCCTTGCAGCGGGCCATTGACCCTCAGGAAATAGCCGCCGCTGTGCTGTATCTCGTTGAGGCGCGCAGCGTCACCGGACAGATGATCGCGGTCGATGGCGGCCAGCATCTAGCCTGGCGCACGCCGGATGTCGAGGCTTAGTCAGCGGTTGGCAACCGGCGCATGGTGAATTCGATCTGGTCGCCTTGAATTTCGCGCCAGGATTCGATTTCGGTCATATAGGCGGCTTTGGGATAGAGATCGAACCATTCGCGGGCTTTGGCGCGCGCCTCGGTGCGCGAGAGCGTGAAGGTCTCCCGCCGCCAGGTCCCTGCCTGCAGCTTCGCGCGCGCATGGTTGCGGCTGCGCTCCCCAAGGGATCGGGCCACATCGCGCGGACTCTTGCGCTCGAAACTCATACGATACTCCACACCATTGCT
>CANBVC010000044.1 GCA_947372795.1 Beijerinckiaceae bacterium | reverse complement strand
CCCTATCACCCTGAGCTCAAGATCGCCATGGACATGGGCATCGTCATGAAGACCCCGAAGGGCTCGATCTGCGTGCTGTCGCTGTCCTTTAACGATGAAGGTCCGATTGGCTCGCCCTATCGCTATATCTGCGACAAGGGCACCTGGGTTTCGTTCTATGACGATCTCACCGACGGCTTCGGCAAGAAGCTCGACCTTGCTGGCGTCGCGCCGTCCATGAACGGTTTTGAAAATCAGGACCGTGAATTCATCGCCGCCATCGAAGGCAAGCGCGCGCCCAATTGCTCGGTCGCCGACGCCCTCGCAACGATGAAGGTTCTGGGCAAGATCGAGGAGATTCTCCTCGCTGACGATCCGAAATAATCGTTCACAAGCGACTCTTTCGATGATCCCGCCGGTTCGTTCCGGCGGGATTTTTTATTGGCGATAAACCTTAGACGTCCTCGTTCGCTTTAAGGCCGCGCACGAATTCCTCAGTCCTCCGCCGACCCTTCCCAAGGCTGGCCCGTTATGTCGAAGACCACGCCATCGGGGCCTCGGAATTTGTATTCTGCATGGGCGCCAGTGGGGATGTGATATTCGACCGGCGCGGCCCCCGCTGCGGTCAGCTTGTCCATCCAGGCCTCGACATCGTCCACCACCACACCGAAGTGGTGGATGCCGAGATAATCCATGCCCTTACCAAGCTGGTCATCGTTGAATTTCAGAATCGCTATGTTCAGCGCGCCGTCGGTGAGGAAGACCCCAGAGGGGCGCGGCGCCTCGTCGGGCTTCGCGGGGTCGAGGCCGAAGCGGCGCAACTCCTTAAAGCCAAACATGCTCTTGTAGAATTCCGCAGCCTTGCCCGGATGGTCGCTGGCGAGCGCGATATGGCGGATCTTCAACATGGCGTCTCCTCAGAAGTCTTTGGTCTGTGTGCGTTGCGCCAATGGTGGACCTTTTCGGCGCGTCGCGGAAGTCCCGGGTGACGCGGGCGTTGAAATATCGCAAAATGCTTGAAATGGGCGCTTGATTGGCCGATAGGCTGCGATCGAGGCGCGCAGTTCGCCGCTCAGCTCTGGAGGAAACATGAGACTCTTCGAATGCGCTTGCTGCGCCACCGCCGGCTTCCTCAGCTCTGCGGCCTTAAGCCCCGCCGATGGCGGCGGCGCCTCGCGCGCGCCCCTCAAATCCGCAGGTCCCGTGGCCCGTGAAGTTCTTGAGGAACTTGCCTGCGCCAGCCGTATCCTCGCCGATCAGGGCGTTTTCGACGCGTTCGGCCACCTTTCGATGCGCCACCCCGCTTCGCCCGATAGATTCCTGATGTCGCGTTCGCAGGCGCCTGCTCTCGTCACCGCCGACGACATCATGGAATTCGACCTCGACGCTGAGGCGGTCGATCCGCAGGGCCGTAGCGGCTTTTTCGAGCGTTTCATCCATGGCGAGATCTTCAAGGCGCGCCCTGACGTGATGGCCGTAGTCCACAGCCATTCGCCGTCCGTTATCCCCTTCAGCCTCGTGCCGAACAAGATGCAGGCCATGTATCACAACGCCGCCTTCATCGCCGAAGGCGTGCCGGTCTTCGATATCCGCGAGAAGTTCGGCGCGACGGACATGCTGGTTGGCAATCATGAAAAAGGCCGCGAGCTCGCCCGTACGCTCGGCCAAAAATCGGTCTGCCTCATGCGCGCCCATGGCTCTGTGGCGGTCGGCCCCAGCCTGAAACATGCGGTGTTCCGCGCGGTCTATACGGAAGTGAACGCCAAGCTGCAGATTCAATCGACCATCATCGCGGGCGGCGCGCCGCTGGCGGCGCTGGAGGCGGAAGAGGGTCGTTTGGCTGACGCGGTGAACCTTGGCGTCGTCGAGCGTCCGTGGGATCTTTGGAAAATGCGCGTCTCCAAATAACAACCCTGCGGCCCTCGCGCAGGGCCGCAACCTTTCATTGTGGAGAATTACAGTGTCGGACAGGCTCCCTGAGGCCGAAGCGCGCCTGCAACTCGTCGATGCGATCCGCATGCTCGAGCGCGCCAACGTGGTCGATTACAACGGGCATTTCAGCGCCCGCGTGGGCGAGAATCGCGTGCTCATCAACTCCGGCCCCTCCGTGCGCGGGGCGCTGGTGGAAAGCGACATCATCGCCATCGACATGGATGGCAAGCCGCTTGACGGCAATGTGGCTCCCCCGCTCGAATTCCATCTGCATACCGAGATCTATCGGGCGCGGGCGGATGTGAACGCGGTGGTGCATACCCATCCGCGCTGGTCGACCTATCTGTCGATGACCGGCACGCCTTACAAGCCCGTCTTCGCGCAGGGCGTGCTGCTGGGCGACATTCCGCTGTTTGATTCGCCCAACTCCATCAACACCAAGCCCATGGGCGAGCAGCTTGCGCAGACCCTTGGCGCAGGGCCGTCGGTCTTGCTGAAATCGCATGGCGTTACGGTGGTGGGCTCGGATGTGGTCGAGGCTTTCACCCTTGCGATCTATCTCGAAGAAAATTCCGAGCGCCAATATATGGCGATGCAGATCGGCGACCCCCACGTCTTTACGGCGGAAGAGCAGGAACTTTGCCGCCAGAAACTATGGACCCGCAGTCTCTTCAAGAAGACCTGGGACCACTTTCGGTCGAAGCTCTGAAAAAGCGGGCGCGCCGTTTTTTCGGCGCGCCCCTATGTCTCAGTCGATGGGCAGCAGGCACACATCCGGCCCATCATCGAGCTGCATATCCATCACGCAGAGCATGGCGGCTGTACTGGCGTAGTTGCCCATCAGGGCCACCAGATTGAGCAGGCCTTCGCGACCGAAGATCTTGAGGGCGCGGGCGAAGGTCTCTGACGAGACCTTGCGCTTGCCGAAGGTTTCGCGGCCCAGCGTGATGATCACATCGTCAACCTCATCAAGGCCCTTCGTGTCCTTGCGATATTTCACGATGTCGACGATCTCCTGCGAAACGCCGCATTTCAGCGATTCCGGCTCATGGGCAGCCCATTCAAAGCGGCTGTCGCATTCGCGAGCGGTGATCAGGATCGCGATTTCGCGCAGGCGCGGGGGAATGCCCGCCTCGAAGCGCAGGAATTTGCCAACGGGACGGGTGATTTGCGACAGCTTTGGGCTGTGCAGGCTGATGCCGCCCGGGCCGATGAGGCCGCGAATGGTCTGGCCCTTGGGATCGGCGACATAATCGAAGACCTTTTTGCCTTCGTCGTCGAAATCCTCGCGCTTGGGCAGCGGCAGGCGGCAACGCGAAGCGGGGTCAATATCTGGCGGCAGCATGTTCTCTCCCTTAGTTTTACTATGTAGAGAGGTTAACCCGGATGGAGGGGCTGCGCCAAGCGGTCGCCTTTAAATCGTCGCCTCGATCAGGGCGCGCAGCTCGCGCGTCACCTCGACCTCCCTGTCGAACCATGAGCGCCATGCTGGGCGTCCCTGATGCAGCAGCATGCCGAGCCCGTTGACCGTCCGGTTCCCACGCTCGCGGGCAGCCTTCAAAAGTGGTGTTTCCCCGGGAATGTAGACGATGTCGCAGACCGCCGCAGTGCGGGGCAGGGCGTTGAGGGAAAGATCAAGCGGCGGATTGCCAACCATCCCCTGGCTCGTAGCGTTGACCAGCAGCGCGGCGCCTTCGAGCGCGCTGTGGCGTTGGTCCCAGTCGAGCACGGTCACGGGTCCACCAAGCGCGTCGGCAAGCGATTGCGCGCGTGCGCGGGTGCGGTTGATGAGGCGAATCTCCGTCGCCCCCTCATGGATCAATGCATCGACAACGGCTCGCGAGGCGCCGCCAGCGCCGATCACCACGGCGGGGCCTGCATCGCCGCGCCAGCCCGGGAAGGCCTCGCGGAGGTTCTCCACAAATCCATACCAGTCGTTGTTCGTGCCGGTGAGCGAACCGTCGGGGTTGACGGTGACGCAGGAGATCGCGCCGATCCGTTTCGCACGGTCATCCGCGTGATCGACAATGCGCAGCGCCTGTTCCTTGTGGGGAATTGTGAGGTTGCAGCCCGCAAAGCCAAGGGCGGGGAGCGCGCGCAGCGCCTTCTCAAGCCCTTCCGGCTTGATGGCGAGCGGCACATAGGTCCCGGCCAGCCCATAACGCTCGAACCAGTAATTGTGCAGCCGCGGCGAGCGCGAATGCATCACAGGCCAGCCCATGACGCCAGCGAGCATAAAACGGTCAGGGTGGCTCATGGCAGGCTCCGAGGAAGGGAGAGCGGCTTCCTAACCGGCTGGAGGCTGTGCGGCAAGGCCGTCAGCCTTTCTCAGGCGGGATGATGAAGGCTACATAATCGAAATTCGGCGCTCCGGGCAGCGGTCGTGCGACCCTGAGCTCATGGCGAGAGGATTTGCCGCCAAGATATGGCTTCACACCGTCCAGACAAACGGTGCTCTGCTTATAGCAGAGCACGAGCAGTCCGTGCTCCCGAAGCCTGTCGGGCGTCACGTATGGGGACCAGCGCAGATTGAAGCTATTGAACTCGGACGTGTCGTCTCGGGAGCGGAACGTAATCGCGAGGGAGTTTATCCGGTCGCCGCTCACGAAGCGTAACGGCGCACCGGTCGTCTCGCGCCACAGGTCGATTGCCACATCCGCGACCTCGTTGCGTGGTTCTATGTGATCCTTGTGCTGCACGCTGATGAAGATACGTGGGATCATTGGCGAGGCGATGGCGCAGCCCACCATCAGCGCAATCACTGCGCGGCGCGCAAAGGTTAGCGCGACCTCTTCCACGGGTTGGACGATTCGCAGGAACGCAAGGGCGGCCATGGCGAAGATGGGGACGCCAAAGGGGATCGCCAGCGCCGTATGGCCTACGCTTCCAGCGATAAGCGTTAGAATGAAGGGTGAAAAGGCGATGACATTTTCGAAGGATTGGCCATTACGCGGCGCTGGCATCGGTGAGCCGCGGACCCCGCCCCGCCAACGCGCCAGCAAAAGCAGCGCCAGAGGCAGCGCAAAGAAAGCCGCGCTGGCCGCGATGAACTGGAAGAAACTCGTTGAGATCGCCCGATCTTGAAGGTCAATTTTCGTCGCCAGATAAGCGAGCGGCTGAAAACCGTCGCGAAATAACCAAAACAAATGCGGGGCGAAGACTGCGACGGCGACGAGCAATGACAGATAGGGCGCAGCCGATGCGTAATAGGCCCTGCGGTTGTGATGGGTAAGAGACGCCAGGAAGCAGGATCCAATCAGCACAAGGGCGAAATATTTCGAAAGCAGCGCAACTCCAGCAAGCAATCCGCAGGCGAGCGCGGCGAGGATTTGCGGTCTTTCGATGGAACGCACGAAGAAATACATGGTCCAGGGCCAGATCGACAGCAGGACCGTGTTGGCGTTGAAGCGGAGCGCATTGAATTGATAGAAGGGCGTCAGCATCAATAGCAGAAGGCAAATGACGCGCTTGTTCTGTCCACAGAACCGCCCCATGAGCGCATAAGCGCCCGCGAGGCCGAGCGCGCCGTTTAGCTCTGCAAGTAGCCAAAAGCTCCAGTCTGTCTTTGGCGATATTTTAAACCAAAGGCCGGCCACCCAGGCCCAAAAGGGCGGATGCTTGTAGTAACCAAGCCTGAATTCGCGTCCCCATGCGAAGGCTTCAAGTGAATCTAGGTGTACGCCGTTGCTCGACGAGATTTGCGCATAGGTGGCCCAGAATAGCCCATAGGCGAGGATCAGTCCGGGGAGAATCAGCCATTTGGCTTTCGCGGATCTCAAAGCCTTGACGAATGCCGCATTAATCACGCGCCAGAGGTCGGCGGCTTTTTCCCGGTCAAGGGTCGCCCTCGACGGGGGAAGCAGGGCCTCGCTCTTGTTCGCGAAGAACACTGCGCAGCATAGGCTGACCAAAATGAAACTTAAGAGGGGACGCAGGAAGGACGCTTCCAACTCAAGGATTGCAGGAAAATGTGGGGGGGCGAAGGTGAAAAAACCAAATGCGATTGCGAGCCCCGCGCAAAATAACCCTCCTGAAAGATCGAAAAGGACCGCGCTAAGAATAACGGTTGTCAAAAGCTCAAAGACGCCCAATGAGTTGGGCACGATGTCGAACTGCATCTCCAATGAAAAGAGACTGGTTAGCACCAAAGTGATCGTCATAAAACGCGTTGCGTAGGGGATCGAACGGCAGCGGATGACCCATCGGCTGATCGCCGCCGTCTCTATCGCCTCGCCACGCAGCGTCCCTATCCCGCTGGAAATGTCCAGCATGAGCGCAAGAAGTAAAACCAGGCCGAAGGAGGCTGCTGCATGGCTAATCGAAGCGCCCGCCATAAGCGGAATCGCTGACGAGCAGACGGCGAACGTCCAGCCTTTGAAGCCTTGCCTAGACAAAGCTCGCATGTTTATCATATCAACTGACCACAAATTTACGTTACGAAATTTATCGTTGAATGGCTTATCAATAGTCGGCAATCAAGTGATTGATGCTTTTAAGTTTCGATTTCTTGGTCATGTGTCTGCCCAACGCTGTTAAATTAGCAAGAAAGACCTTAGTTTTGATCCGAACGAGACTGGATCAAGTATGCTCGCCCCAATCCTGAAGGTGCTATCCCTTTTCGTCCTCTGCGCGCTGGCGCAGCCTGTGTTGGGCGCAGACATGCAGTTTCGTCTGATCCCCTTCGGCGATCCCCTTGAATGCGGGGAAAAGTGTACGCAGGTCATCGGCGCTGAGGGGGAGATACGGATCGATACGCCCCGGAAATTTTTGAAGTTCGTGGCCGAAAATGTCGATGATCCGCGCGTGCGCAGTATCGTTTTCCTGCATTCGCCGGGCGGCGGCGTCGATGCGGCGATGCGGCTTGGGCGCGTGTTCCGCAAGACGGGCATGCTTGCGGTCGTAGCGCGAATCGCACCCGCGGAGCCCGGGCAGGGGCCTGCGGTCAATCTCCCCGACGCCCGTTGCTTTTCAGCCTGCGTCTATGCGTTCATGGGAGCCAAGAAGCGGGTTGTCCCGCCATCCAGCCTCGTCGGCATTCATCGCATGTTCTTTTATGACGATGGGGACGCCGCCAAAGCGAACCAGGGCAAGGGCAAACGCACCTATGGCACGCCTCAATTTGTGGAGCGCCTGGCTGCTTATGCAAGCGCCATGGGGGTCAGCCGGGAGCTGATCTACAAGGCCGAGAAAATTGACCCCGACCACATCCATATCGTGACGCCCAAGGAGCTGCGCAGCTGGAGGCTTGGTGAGGACACCTACTGAATGCAGCCCGGCGCAAAAAAACCTCCCTGTCGCTGACAGGGAGGCGTGGATGGCGTAGCCGCAAGGCTAACCTCTGTCACTCAGGCGGCGCGAAGGTTCGCGGCGGAGGACTTGCCGGTGCGCTTGTCAGCGACGAGTTCAAAGGCGATCTTTTGCCCTTCGTTGAGCTCGTTCATGCCAGCGCGCTCAACGGCGCTGATGTGGACGAAAACATCCTTGGAGCCATCATCGGGCTGGATGAATCCGTAACCCTTCGTTGCGTTAAACCACTTCACGGTTCCCGTATTCATGGGAGACCCTTTCTTAGCACGTTTAGAGGAGCCGGTCAGCGATAAGCTGGTCGGCTATCGATCCGCTTTGGATGAAGAAAAGCTTGAGCGCCGGAATGAATCACGGTGCAGGCCTAGCCATCGGCCGAGGTTTCGATTGATGCAATCTAGGGTTCGATTGAGAAGAAGGCAATAGTTGCGGTTACAAGTAGGCGTGACAAGGATGGGGAGCGTAAAAACCCAAGCATTAGAGGGGCTTCTAAGACGTTCGAAGGAACAACGAGAAGCAAATGCTTCCGTATTAATTGTCCGCCTGCATTTCTCTTGAAAGAAATGGCGAGAGAGACGGGACTTGAACCCGCGACCTCCGGCGTGACAGGCCGGCGCTCTAACCAACTGAGCTACTCCCCCGCGCTGTCCGGCGCAGGTGACTGCGTCGACGCGAGAACTGCGGATTAAGGCAGGGCTTCGACCTAGTCAAGCGCAATCCTACGTTCTTTTTCTGATCTGTGAAAACTTGGGTGAATTTATCGCTTTTTCTACCAAGCCGTCCCCCCCTTTGCAGCCGCCGCGCGGGCCTGTAGGAATGGCCTAGATCCCTATGAGGCCGATATTGGAAGATCTCATCCCCCAGCGCGAAGACGCGCGAAACATCAGCCTTGCTGAACTTTGCACGGGCTTTGTCATGATGGGCCTGCTGGGTTTCGGCGGGCTGGGCGCTTCATCCCAATATATCATCGTGGAACGGCGACGTTGGCTCAGCGCGAAGGAGTTCGTCGAGCTCTTCGCGGTCTGCGCCATCTTGCCGGGCGGCAACATTATGAATGCGACCATCATGCTGGGCGCCCGGTATCATGGGGTTCTGGGCTCGGTGCTGGCGATGACCTCTCTTCTGTTCATGCCCCTGCTGATTCTCGTCGCCGTCGTGGTCACCTATGATCACTTTTCCTATTTGCCAGATGTGCGGGCCGCGATCGGGGGGGCGGCCTCTGCAGCGGCGGGGTTGATCGTGGCCACCGCCACCAAGCTTGGCCGTGGCGTCGTCTGGCGCGCGGCGCCCATTTGCTTTGGCGTGGCGACCTTTGTGGCGATCAGCTATTTCCGGACGCCCCTGTGGCTTGTGATCGTTTTCATGGCCCCGCCATCGGTGCTTATGGCCCTCTGGCAGGGGCGGCGCCGCTCATGAAGGATGACGTCATCTGGGGGCTTTTCGTAGCCTTTTCCACGGCCGCCCTGTTCTCCATCGGCGGCGGCAGCGCGCTGATACCGGAGTTTCATCGCCAGCTCGTCGAAGTGAACGGCTATATGACGAGCCTGGAATTCGCCAAATCGGTGGCTCTGGCGCAGATTGCGCCGGGCCCGAACATGCTGCTGGTGAGTCTGATGGGCTGGAAGGTAGCTGGGCTTCCGGGTCTGCTCGTATCGACCTTCGCCATTGTCGTTCCGCCCAGCCTGATCGCTTATTCCACTTGGCGCGCGATGGAGCGGCTGAAAGACGCAGCATGGCTGAACGCAGTGAAGATCGGTCTGGCCCCGCTGGTGGTCGGTCTGATGTTGGCGTCCGGCACGATCACTGCGCAGGCGGCCAATCATGACGCAATCGGTTACGTTCTGACGCTCGGAACGGCTACAATCATGCATTTCACAAAACGAAACCCGCTTTGGATGATCGCGACGGGGGCGGTCGTGGGTTTGATCGCACATAGGCTGGGCTTCATGACGCTCGTCTGAGCCGGGCTTGGATGTTCATCATGACGCGAAAAGGCGCCCGTGCGGCTAACGTTCATCTTGCGCCATAATGGGCGCTGCGGTAGTGGTCGGCTCGACTTCCGGGGCGGCAGTTCATCGGCTTCGCTTTGCGACCTGATCACAGCCGGCTTGGGATGTCCGTCCGCTCTCCTCGAGCCACCGGATGCATAGATGCCGTCATATCTGGAAGAGTACTTGCCCCTCGTCGTCTTCATGGGCGTCGCCGGCTTTTTCTCCGCCGCCCTGCTAGTCGCGCCCTTCCTTCTCGCCTTCAAGGCGCCGGATGGGGAGAAGCTGTCCGCCTATGAGTGCGGGTTCAACGCTTTCGACGACGCGCGCATGAAGTTCGATGTGCGCTTCTATCTGGTGTCGCTGCTCTTCATCATCTTCGATCTTGAAGTGGCCTTCCTGTTTCCCTGGGCGGTCGCCTTCAAGGAAGTCGGTCTCTTTGGCTTCTGGTCGATGATGATCTTCCTTTCCGTGCTGACGATCGGTTTCATCTACGAATGGCGCAAGGGAGCCCTAGAATGGGATTGAGCCCGACCATGATCGCTCCGCAGCCGCTCGGCGTCATCGACCCGAACACGGGGAAGCCCCTGGGCGCCGATGATCCATTTTTCGCTGGTCTCAATGATCAGCTTTCCGACAAGGGATTCATCGTCACCTCGACTGAGGATCTCATCAACTGGGCCCGCACGGGTTCGCTTATGTGGATGACATTCGGTCTGGCCTGCTGCGCCGTTGAGATGATGCAGATGTCCATGCCACGCTATGATGCGGAACGTTTCGGCTTTGCGCCGCGCGCTTCGCCGCGCCAGTCTGACGTGATGATCGTCGCGGGCACGCTCACCAACAAGATGGCGCCGGCCCTGCGCAAGGTCTATGACCAGATGCCGGAGCCGCGCTACGTCATCTCCATGGGCTCCTGCGCCAATGGCGGCGGCTACTATCACTATTCCTACTCCGTCGTGCGTGGTTGCGACCGTATTGTGCCGGTCGACATCTATGTGCCGGGCTGCCCGCCCTCGGCCGAGGCTCTCCTGTATGGTGTTTTGCTCCTGCAGAAGAAGATCCGGCGTCTGGGGACGATCGAGCGCTAATCTGTCTGCCGGCATTAGCCGGCAGACCCACACTGGCTGGTGACATGGACGACGCACTCAAGAGCGAAGCAGGTCCGGGCGAGCCCCTCGCCATTCTTGGCGCGGCCATCGCCGCCGCCCTGCCGGGCGCGGTTAAGCGGACCTATGTTGAATACGGTGAACTGAACGTGGTGGCCGAGGCCTCCGCGATCATCGAGGCGCTGACCTATCTGCGCGACGACGCCTCCTGCCAGTTCATCTGCTTCATAGACATCACCGCGACGGATTATCCCTCGCGCCCAAAGCGTTTCGATATGGTCTATCATTTGCTCTCGCCGCACCTGAACCAGCGTGTTCGCGTCAAGGCCGCAGTGGGCGAGGGCGAGGCTATCGCTTCGGCATGTTCGGTTTTCCCGGCCTCGGACTGGTTCGAGCGCGAGACCTACGACATGTTTGGCGTGCTCTTTTCCGGTCATCCCGACCTGCGCCGCATCCTCACCGATTATGGTTTTGAGGGTCATCCCCTGCGCAAGGATTTCCCGATGACCGGTTTCGTCGAAGTTCGCTACGACGACATGGAAAAGCGCGTGGTCTACGAGCCCGTGCGCCTCAATCAGGAATTCCGCCAGTTTGATTTCCTCTCGCCATGGGAAGGCGGCATTCCGCAGGCGCTTCCCGGTGACGAGAAAGCGAGTTGAGGCGCAGCCCAATGACCGAGCAAGCCGCCACCCGTAATTTCTCGATCAACTTCGGCCCGCAGCATCCTGCGGCGCACGGAGTGCTGCGTCTCGTGCTGGAGCTCGATGGCGAAGTGGTCGAGCGCGTCGATCCGCATATCGGCCTGCTGCATCGCGGCACCGAGAAGCTGATGGAAGCGCGCACCTATCAGCAGAATGTGCCCTATTTCGACCGGCTCGATTATTGCGCGCCGATGAATCAGGAACATGCGTTTTGCCTCGGCATCGAGAAGCTGCTGGGCATGGATGTGCCCAAGCGCGGCCAGCTGATCCGCGTGCTCTATTCGGAAATCGGCCGCATTCTGTCCCATCTGCTCAACGTGACCACCCAGGCGATGGACGTGGGCGCTCTGACCCCGCCGCTGTGGGGCTTCGAGGAGCGCGAGAAGCTGATGGTCTTCTATGAGCGCGCTTGCGGCGCTCGTATGCATGCGAACTATTTCCGCCCCGGCGGCGTGCATCAGGATCTTCCGGAAAAGCTTGTCGCTGACATCGGCGCCTGGTGCGATCCCTTCCTGAAAGTCTGCGACGACCTCGAAGACCTCTTCATCGAAAACCGCATTTTCAAGCAGCGCAATGTCGATATCGGCATCGTGACGCTGGAGCAGTGCTGGGCGCTTGGCTTCTCAGGCCCCGTGCTGCGCGGCTCTGGCGCCGCTTGGGATCTGCGTCGCTCCCAGCCCTATGAATGCTACGAAGAGCTGGAATTCGACATTCCCGTTGGCAAGCACGGCGACTGCTACGCGCGCCAGGTCGTGCGCATGGAAGAGATGCGCCAGTCTGTGCGCATCATGAAGCAATGCGTCGAACGCCTGATGTCGAGCGAGCGCGTGGGCGCAATCGCCTCCACGCAGGGCAAGGTGGTTCCCCCGAGCCGAGCCGATATGAAGCGCTCGATGGAAGCCTTGATCCATCACTTCAAGCTCTACACCGAAGGCTTCAAGACGCCCGCCGGCGAGGTCTATGCGGCAGTTGAGGCGCCCAAGGGCGAGTTCGGCGTCTATCTCGTCTCCGACGGCACGGACAAGCCCTATCGCTGCAAGATCCGCGCGCCGGGCTTCGCGCATCTTCAGGCCATGGACTTCCTGTGCCGCAAGCACATGCTCGCGGACGTCTCTGCGATTCTCGGCTCCATCGACATCGTCTTTGGCGAGGTCGACCGATGAACATTGGAGCGCGCCTGCGTCAGTTGATCGTGTTTCTGGTGATGACCGTCGTTCTGATGGTCGCGAGCCGGATCATGTTCGATTTGCTTGCCGGGCGACCCATGTTCTGGACCTCCGAGGAGGGCATGCAATTGCTGCTCTGGCATTCGCTTGTCGGCGGCCCCTTCATTCTTTTCGCGTTGCTGGTCGCAGCCCAGCGCGCTGGTTCCGGGAATACGCCTCAATGACGGTACGCAGACTCGCTGAAGAGCAACCCGCGAGCTTCGACTTCACGCCCGAGAACCGGGCCTGGTGTGATGCGCAGATCGCCAAATATCCGCAGGGCCGTCAGGCCTCGGCGGTGATTTCGCTGTTGTGGAGAGCGCAGGCCCAGCACGATTACTGGCTGCCGCGTCCCGCGATCGAAAAGGTCGCCGAGATCCTCGAGATGCCGTACATCCGCGTGCTTGAGATCGCTACCTTCTATTCGATGTTCAATCTCTCCCCGGTCGGTACGCACTTCGTTCAGCTCTGCGGCACCACGCCCTGCATGTTGCGTGGCGCTGAAGACATCAAAAAAGTCTGCGAAGAGAAGATCGGCCCGCAGCGCGAAGTGCGCGCCGATGGCAAGTTCTCGTGGCTTGAAGTCGAATGTCTCGGCGCCTGCTGCAATGCGCCCATGGTGCAGATCAACGATGATTATTACGAGGATCTGACGCCCGAGAATTTCGCCGGACTGCTCGACGATCTGGCTGCCGGTCGTCCCGTCCGCAAGGGTTCGCAGACGGGCCGCGTCACTTCCGAGCCTGCTGGTGGCCTGACTTCGCTGACGAGCCTTTATGGCGTCGATGGTGTGAGCGGCCCCGGCTCCCTCGCCGCGAAGAATCAGGACTGAGGCCACCATGCTGCAGGACAAAGACAGGATCTTCACGAACCTCTACGGCTACGGCGATCGTGGCCTGAAGGGCGCCATGGCGCGTGGCGCATGGGATGGCACCAAGGGCCTGCTCGAAAAGGGCAAGGACTGGGTCATCAGCGAAATGAAGGCTTCGGGGCTGCGCGGTCGCGGCGGCGCGGGCTTCCCCACGGGCCTCAAATGGTCCTTCATGCCCAAGCCCGATCCGGCGCGTCCCTCGTATCTCGTGGTCAACGCGGATGAGTCCGAGCCCGGGACCTGCAAGGATCGCGAGATCATGCGCAATGATCCGCATCTCCTCGTCGAAGGCTGCCTGATCGCCTCCTTCGCCATGGGCGCCCACGCGGCTTATATTTATCTGCGCGGCGAATATATCGCCGAGCGCGAGGCCCTGCAGGCGGCGGTGGATGAGGCCTATGCGGCGCGTCTCATCGGCAAGGACAATATCAACGGCTGGCCCTTCGACCTCTATGTGCACCATGGCGCCGGCGCCTATATCTGCGGCGAAGAGACGGCCTTGCTGGAAAGCCTCGAAGGCAAGAAGGGCATGCCCCGCATGAAGCCCCCGTTCCCCGCGAACATGGGTCTCTATGGCTGCCCGACCACCGTCAACAATGTGGAATCCATTGCGGTCGCTCCGACCATCCTGCGTCGTGGCGCAGCCTGGTTCTCGAGCTTTGGCGCGCCGAACAATGTGGGCACCAAGCTCTTTTGCATTTCGGGCCATGTGAACAAGCCCTGCAATGTGGAAGAGGCCATGTCCATTCCCTTCCGCGAGCTGATCGACCGCCATTGCGGCGGCGTGCGCGGCGGTTGGGATAATCTGATGGCGGTCATTCCCGGCGGTTCGTCGGTTCGCTGCGTGCCTGCCGAGCAGATCATCGACTGCCCCATGGATTTTGACAGTCTCTCGAAGCTCCGTTCGGGCCTTGGCACGGCGGCGGTGATCGTGATGGATAAGTCCACCGACATCGTGCGCGCCATCGCGCGGCTGTCCTATTTCTACAAGCACGAGAGCTGCGGTCAGTGCACCCCTTGCCGCGAAGGCACGGGCTGGATGTATCGCGTGCTGTCGCGCATGGCAGAGGGCCGCGCGCAGAAGCGCGAAATTGACATGCTGCTCGATGTCTCCAAGCAGATTGAGGGGCACACGATTTGCGCCCTGGGCGATGCGGCGGCCTGGCCGGTGCAGGGCCTCATCACCCACTTCCGCGGCGAGATCGAGAAGCGCATCGATCAGTATGCCGCAAACCCCCACAGCGACCCCATTCGCGTGGCGGCGGAGTAAGGCGAAATGACCAAGATCATCGTCGACGGAAAAGAACTCGACGTCCCGCCGGAGTTCACCCTGTTGCAGGCCTGCGAGGAAGCGGGCGCGGAAATTCCGCGCTTTTGCTACCACGAGCGCCTGTCCATCGCGGGCAACTGCCGCATGTGCCTCGTCGAGGTGAAGCCCGGACCGCCCAAGCCCGCAGCCTCCTGCGCTATGGCCGTGCGCGATCTGCGCCCCGGCCCCAATGGCGAGGCCCCCGAAGTCTTCACCAACTCTCCGATGGTGAAGAAGGCGCGCGAAGGTGTGATGGAGTTCCTGCTCATCAACCATCCGCTGGATTGCCCGATCTGCGATCAGGGCGGCGAATGCGACCTGCAGGATCAGGCCATGGCTTTCGGCGGCGACAGCTCGCGCTTCGCCGAGAACAAGCGCGCGGTGGAAGACAAGTACATTGGCCCGCTGGTCAAGACCTCCATGAACCGCTGCATTCATTGCACGCGCTGCGTCCGCTTCACGGCGGAAGTCGCTGGCACTGGCGACATGGGCTCCATCGGCCGTGGCGAAGATATGGAGATCACCACCTATCTCGAAACCGCCATGTCCTCGGAATTGCAGGGCAATGTGGCTGATCTTTGCCCCGTTGGCGCGCTGCTGCCCAAGCCCCAGAGCTTCCGCGCGCGCCCGTGGGAATTGCAGAAGACCCAGTCCGTCGACGTGATGGATGCGCTGGGTTCAGCCATCCGCATCGACACGCGCGGGCGCGAAGTGATGCGCATACTGCCGCGCGTCAACGAGCTCGTGAACGAAGAGTGGATCTCCGATAAAACGCGTCAGGTCGTTGATGGGCTCAAGACCCAGCGGCTCGACCAGCCCTTCGTGCGCGAGGACGGTCATCTGCGTCCTGCGAGCTGGCTTGAGGCTTTCGCCGCCGTCGCCGCCAAGGTCAAGGGCGCGCGCATCGGCGCTATCGCGGGCGATCTCGCCAGCGTGGAAGAAATGTTCGCGCTGAAGACGCTGGTGGAATCCTTTGGTTCGAAGAACCTCGATTGCCGGCAGGACGGCGTAAAGCTCGATCCGAAATTTGGCCGCGCCAGCTATATCTTCAATCCCGGAGTCGTCGGCATTGAAGAGGCCGATGCGGTCCTGATCATCGGCGCCAATCCGCGTCGCGAGAGCCCGGTTCTTAACGCGCGCATTCTCAAGCGCTGGTCGCGCACCAATATGCCCGTCGGCGTCATCGGCGAGCGCGTCGATCTCACCTATCCCGCGCAATATCTGGGCGCTGGCCCCGATACGCTGGCTTCGCTGGCTGGCTCTCCCTTCGGTGAGATCCTCGCCAAGGCCCAGCGCCCGCTCATCATCGTGGGGCAGGGCGCGCTGGCGCGTGAAGATGGGCTTGCAGTTCTGGCGCTCGCCGCGAAACTCGCGGTCAAGGGCGAGTGGAACGGCCTTGCGGTTCTCCATACGGCTGCGGCGCGCGTCGGCGGTCTCGACCTCGGCTTCACGCCGGGCGAGGGCGGGCTTGACGCCCGCGCCATGGCGGTCGGCGGCGTTGATGTGCTGTTCAACCTCGGCGCCGATGAGATTGAGATCGGGGCTGGGCCCTTTGTCGTCTATATCGGCAGCCACGGGGATCGCGGCGCCCATCGCGCGGACGTCATCCTGCCGGGCGCGGCCTATACGGAAAAGTCCGGCCTCTATGTGAACACCGAAGGCCGCGTGCAGATGAGCGACCGCGCCAACTTCCC
>CANBVC010000043.1 GCA_947372795.1 Beijerinckiaceae bacterium | reverse complement strand
TGGCCTCTGGCGCGTCTGACTTCTACACCGGGCATATCCTCTACGCGGATGGCGGCTACACCGCAGGCTGAAAAGGCTGGACGACATGGCGAGTAAAGCGCGAATCGGCGTTCTGGGCGCGGGCCTCATGGGCCACGGCATCGCGCAGGTCTTCGCGCTGCATGGCCATGAAGTCCGCATTTACGACCCTTCCGCCGCAGCTCTGGAGAGCGTGCGCGCGCGCATCGCCGCCAACCTGCGCGATCTCGAAGAAGATGAGGGCGCCGCCGCACATGTGGCGCCCGCATCCACCATCGCCGAATGTGTCGGCGACGCCGATTTCGTCGTCGAGGCGGCGCTGGAAAATCTGGCCGTGAAGCAGGCGCTCTTCGCCGAAGTGGAGCGCCATGCGCCCGCCCATGCGATCCTCGCCAGCAACACCTCCGTGATCCCCATCACCAGCATCATGGAAGGCGTGGCCGATGGCGCGCGCACGGTGGGGACCCATTGGTGGAACCCGCCCTTCCTCGTGCCGCTGGTCGAGGTCATCGGCACCGACCGCACCTCGCAACAAACCATCGACGCGACCATGGCCCTGCATGAGGCCATCGGCAAAACGCCTGTCCATGTGAAGAAGGATGTGCCGGGCTTCGTCGGCAACCGCTTGCAGCACGCCCTCTGGCGCGAGGCGATCTCGCTGGTGGAGAATGGCATCTGCGATGCGCGCACTGTCGACACCGTCGTCAAGGCGAGTTTCGGACGCAGGCTTGGCGTTCTCGGCCCGCTCGAAAACGCCGATCTCGTGGGCACGGATCTCACGCTCGCGATCCATAACACTGTTCTGCCCGCCATCGAGAGCAGGCCCGGCTCTTCGCCCTATCTGGAAGGGCTCGTGGCCTCGGGCAAGCTGGGCATGAAATCTGGCGAGGGCTTCCGCACCTGGACTGCTGAGGAGCAGGCGGAGTTGCGGCAAAAAGTGGTTCAGCATTTGAAAAAGGCGCGCAAGGACGACGCCTGATCATTTCTGGGGAGGATGACATGAGCAAAGACAAGCATTCAGCCATTACACGCCGTCAGGCCGTCAAACTGGGCGCTGGCGCGCTCGCCGCCGATGACGTGATCCGCATCGGCTATGTGAACGCCCGCACCGGCCCGCTCGCGGGCTTTGGCGAGGCGGACGCCTTCACGCTGGACCAGATCCAGAAGTTGCTGGCCTCGGGCCTCAGCAGCGGCGGCAAGACCTACAAGGTCGAGATCATCGCCAAGGACAGCCAGTCGAACCCCACCCGCGCCGCCGAGGTCGCCTCCGAGCTGATCCTGTCGAACAAGGTGGACCTCTTGCTCGCGACCTCCACGCCCGACGTGACCAATCCGGTCGCCGATCAGGCCGAGGTGAACGAGGTTCCCTGCATCACCACCAACTGCCCCTGGCAGCCCTATTTCTTCGGCCGCAACGGCGATCCGGCGAAGGGCTTCAAATGGACCTATCATTTCTTCTGGGGCCTTGAAGACGTCATCGGCGCCTTCCTGGCGCTGTGGGAATCGACCCCCACCAACAAGGTCATCGGCGGCATCTTCCCCAATGACGCCGACGGCAACGCCTGGGGCGATCCCAAGATCGGCTTCCCCCCTGCCTTGCAGAAGGCGGGCTTCAAGCTCGTCGATCCCGGCCGCTATCAGCCCATGTCGAACGACTTCACTGCGCAGATCACCGCCTTCAAACAGGCGGGTGCAGAAATCGTCACCGGCAATATGATCCCGCCGGATTTCGCGACCTTCTGGGCGCAGTGCGCGCAGCAGGGCTTCAAGCCCAAGATCGTCACCATCGGCAAGGCGCTGCTCTTCCCCTCCGTGATCGACTCGCTTGGCGCGCGCGGCGAGGGCCTGACCAGCGAAATCTGGTGGACCCCGAACCATCCCTTCAAGTCGAGCCTCACCGGTCAGAGCGCGCGCGACCTGACCGACGCCTACACCAAGGCGACGGGCCGTCCCTGGACGCAGCCAATCGGGTTCCAGCATGCGCTCTTCGAAGTCGCCATCGACGTGCTCAAGCGCGCCAAGAATGTGAAGGATTCGAAGTCGGTTCTCGATGCCATCGTCGCCACCGATTATAAGTCCATCGTCGGCCCCGTGAAGTGGAGCGGCCAGCCCGTCAAGAACGTCACCAAGACGCCGCTCGTGGCGGGTCAGTGGCGCAAGACTGACAAGGGCTTCGACCTCGTGGTGACGCAGAACAAGACGGCGCCTGAGATTCCGGTCGGCGGCGCCCTCGTTCCGCTTGGCTGAGCCCCAGATCCCATGGCGCCGATCCTTCAACTCGACTCGATTTCGAAAAGGTTCGGCGCCGTGGTCGTGGCCGATGGCCTCGATCTTATGGTTCCGCAGGGTGAGGCCCTTGGCGTCATCGGCCCCAATGGCGCGGGCAAGACATCGCTGTTCGGCATGATCACGGGCACGCTGCCGCAGGATGGCGGGCGCGTGCTCTTTGCCGGCGAAGATCTCGCGGGGCTTTCGCCCGCCATGCGCTGCCGTCGCGGCGTCGCGCGCTCCTTTCAGGTGCCCCAGCCTTTCGGCGGCATGAGCGTTTTTGAAAACCTGCTCGTGGCCGCAGAATTCGGCCGCGCTGATCGCTCCGGCGATCTGACCACCGCTTGCGCGGAGATTCTGGAACGTTGCGGGTTGATCAATCAGGCGAACCGTCCCGCTGGTTCGCTTACGCTTCTGCAAAGAAAACGTCTTGAACTCGCGCGCGCGCTGGCGAGCCGTCCGCAGTTGCTTCTGCTTGATGAAGTCGCGGGCGGCCTCACCGAAGAAGAATGCCACGCTCTCGTGGGCCTCGTGCGCGACGTGAAAGAAACCGGCGTCACAATCATCTGGATCGAACATATCGTTCATGCGCTGGTGGCGGTGGTGGATCGTCTGGTGGTGCTGCACGGCGGCGCCTTCATCGCCGATGGTGAGCCGCGCGAAGTCATTCGCCGCCCGCAGGTGATGGAGATCTACATGGGGATCCCCGCCGATGCGTGATCTCCTCACCGTCTCCCGGCTCGACGCATTCTACGGCGACTTCCAAGCGCTTTTCGATGTGTCGCTGCGCATTGGCGACGGCGAGGTCGTGGCCATCGTCGGATCGAATGGGGCGGGCAAGAGCACGCTTTTAAAATCCATCGCCGGGCAAATCGCCACGCGGCGCGACGCCATCTCCTTTGATGGCGAAGCCATCGGGGGCGAACGCGCGAACCTTCTCTTGAAGCGCGGCATATCCCTTGTGCCGGAAGGGCGGCGTCTTTTTCCTTCGCTCAGCGTCGAGGAAAATCTGCAGATCGGCGGCGAACATGGTCGCAAGGGTCCGTGGACGCTGGCGCGCGTCTACGATCTCTTTCCCGTACTCGCCGAACGGCGCAACCAGCGCAGCACCTCGCTGTCTGGCGGGCAGCAGCAGATGGTCGCGATCGGCCGCGCGCTCATGTCGAATCCGCGCCTGCTGCTTTGCGATGAAATCAGCCTTGGCCTCGCGCCCATTATCGTGCGCGAGATCTATGCGCGCCTGCCGCAGATCACCGGCGATGGCATGTCGCTCGTCATCGTCGAGCAGGACATCGTTCAGGCGCTCGCCGCCTCCGGCCGAGTCTATTGCCTGCAGGAAGGGCGCGTCACGCTCGAAGGCGATAGCCAATCCGTCAGCCGCGAAATGCTCGCGGCGGCCTATTTTGGAGTCTGAGCAATGGATTGGCTCAACTCCATTTTGCAAGGCGTGCTGGTCGGCGGTCTCTACGCCATGTTCGCCGCCGGACTTTCGCTCATTTTCGGCGTGATGCGCCTCGTCAATATCGCCCATGGCGATCTCGTCGTCATGGCTGCCTATCTGGCGCTCGTCGTCACGCAGGCGCTCGGCATGGGGCCGCTCGCCTCGCTGCTGATCATCGCCCCTCTGATGGCTGTGATCGGCTATGGTCTGCAACGCTGGCTGCTCAACCGCACTCTGGGCGATGACCTCTTGCCGCCGTTGCTCGTCACCTTCGGCCTCTCGGTCATCATCCAGAATGGATTGCTCGAAATCTTCAGCCCCGATAGCCGCAAGCTGCAGGCCGGCGCCATCGAGACCGCGACGATCCCGATCACGCCCGATCTTTCCATCGGCGTGCTGCCGCTGGTGCAGTTCCTCGTGGCGGTCGCCATGATCGGTGCTTTGCAGGCGCTGTTCTATCGCACAGCATGGGGCCGCGCCTTTCGTGCGACATCCGACGATCAGTCCACCGTGCAGCTCGTCGGCGTCGATAATCGCCACGTCTTCGGCCTCGCCATGGGCCTTTCGCTGGCCGTCATTTCGGTGGCGGGCGTGTTTTTGGCGGTGCGCTCCAATTTCGACCCGTCCATGGGGCCAGCTCGGCTGATCTTCGGCTTCGAGGCGGTGATCATCGGCGGGCTGGGCAATCTCTGGGGCACGCTGGCGGGCGGCGTCGTGCTGGGCGTGGCGCAAGCCATCGGCGCGAAGATTGATCCGGGCTGGCAATTGCTCGCGGGCCATCTTGCCTTTCTGATCGTGCTCGCTGTGCGCCCCGAAGGTTTCTTCCCGAAGGTGCAGGCATGAGCGGCGCCTTCACCATCACGCGCGGCACGAGGGTGAGCCGCATTTTAGCGGTTGGCGCCTTTGCGGCCCTCGCTGCGCTCGCCTGCGCGCCGCTCTGGGCGCAGGCCTCCAGCCTCAATCTCCTGACGCAGATCTTCGCCTATGTGGCCCTCGCCACCATGTGGAACCTGCTCGCGGGCTTCTCCGGCCTCGTCTCCGTTGGCCAGCAGGCCTATGTCGGCATTGGCGGCTACGCCCTCTTCGCGCTCACCATCGTCGGCGGGCTACATCCGCTCGTCGCGCTTGTCGCTGCGGGCGTGATCGGGGGCTTGATCGCCATCCCGGTCGCGGGTCTTCTGTTTCGACTGCGCGGGGCCTATTTCGCCATCGGCTCCTGGGTTGTGGCGGAAGTGTTCCGCCTGCTGGCCTCGCAGATTTCGTCGCTGGGCGGGGGGTCTGGCACGAGCCTGCCGGCGCGTATCGTCACGGGAATGGCGGATGGGCGGCAGGCGCGCGAATTCATGATCTACTGGACAGGCCTTGCGCTCGTCATGGTGGTTCTGGGGCTGACCATCCTGCTCCTGCGCTCGCGCTGGGGCCTTGCGCTGCGGGCCATTCATCACAATGAGCTCGCCGCGCGCAGCAATGGCGTCGAGGTCACGCGCATCAAGCTGCTTGTCTATGTGGTGGCGGGGTTTGGCACGGCCATGGCGGGCGCGCTGATCTTTCTGCAGAAGCTGCGCATCTCACCCGACGCAGCCTTCAGCGTGAATGACTGGACGGCCTTCGTCATTTTCATGGCGGTCATTGGTGGCGTCGGTCGTATAGAGGGACCGATCATCGGCGCCATTCTCTTCTTCTTCCTGCGGCAGGCTTTGTCCGATCTTGGCAGCGTCTATCTGATGATGCTGGGCCTTGTGGCCATCGTCATCATGCTGCGCGCGCCGCGCGGCGTGGCGGGCTGGGTCGCCGACCGCTTCGGCTTCGAGCCCGTGCCGCTTGAACGCCGCCTCGCCAGTTCCAAACCAAACATTGAATCCAAACCGGAGTCAGCACATGTCTGAACAGAAGAAGCGCACCTTCTCCAACAAGGTCATCATCACCTGCGCCGTGACGGGCTCAATCCATACGCCCACAATGTCCGACGCCCTGCCGATCACGCCTGAGCAGATCGGAACCTCCGCCATTGAAGCCGCGCAGGCGGGCGCTGCGATCCTGCATCTTCATGCGCGCGATCCCATTGATGGCCGCCCTTCGGCGGACCCTAAGTTGTTCATGGAGTTCCTGCCGCGCATCCGCGACAATTGCGACGCCGTGGTCAACATCACCACGGGCGGCAGCGTTAAGATGACGGTGGACGAGCGCCTCGCGGCGCCGATCCTGGCATCGCCTGAAATGTGCTCGCTGAACATGGGCACGATGAACTTCGCGCTCTATCCCATGGCCCCGCGCTACAAGGACTGGAAGTATGACTGGGAAGAGAACTATCTTGTCCAGTCCGACGACAACATCTTCCGCAACACCTTCCGCGACATCGAGCGCATTTATAAAACGCTGGGCGAGGGGCATGGCACCAAGTTCGAGCATGAATGCTACGATGTGGGCCATCTCTACAATCTCGCCCATTGCATTGATCGCGGTCTGTTCAAGCCGCCGGTGTTCCTGCAGCTGATCTTCGGCATTCTCGGCGGCATCGGGCCGGACGTGGACAATCTCATGTTCATGAAGCAGACCGCCGACAAGCTGTTTGGCGATCAGTATCGCTGGTCCGTGCTGGCGGCTGGCCGCTTCCAGATGCCCTTCGCCACGCAGGCGGCGATGATGGGCGGCCATGTGCGCGTCGGCCTTGAAGACTCACTCTTTATCAGCCGCGGCAAGCTGGCTGATTCCAATGCCCAGCAGGTCACCAAAATCCGCGGCATCATCGAGCAGCTCGGCTATGAGGCCGCCACGCCCGACGAAGCGCGCGAAATGCTCGGCCTCAAGGGCCGCGCTGCGGTGAAGTTCTAGGAATAGCTAACCCGGCTGCACCAGATCCTGCAGCGCGTGTTTTGTCTCCAGCAAACGTTCTGCGAAGAGGTCTTGCGCTTCGCCGAACCGCTGGGTGGGGACGGGCACTGAAATGGCCATCTGATTGCCCAGCATGTCGGGCACGCAGATGCCCGCCGCCGATACGCCCAGCGTGTGCTCCTCGTGGTCGAAGGCGACGCCCGTCTTGCGGATGCGGTCGAGGTCTTCGAGCAGAGGCCCGATCTGCGTGATCGTGTTTGGCGTGCGCGCCTCGTAGCTGGCGCCAAGCAGGCGCTCCACGGCGCGGTTGTCGAGCGTGGCGAGATAGGCCTTGCCATTGGCCGTGCAATAAAGCGGAAAGGTCTCGCCGACAGCGGATACTGTGCGCAGGCGTTGCGATCCAATCACCTGATCGACGAAGAGCAAGCGATCCTTGCGCGCCACGGCCAGATCCACCGTCTCCTTAAGTTCATTCGACAGTTTGGCGATGAACGGACGCGCCAGTTCGAGAAAGTCGGAACGCACCGCGCCCGCCAGCCGCAACAGGCCCGGCCCGAGCAATACGCGTCCGGTGGGCGATGCTGCGATGACGAATTTCTCCGCATGGAGCGCGGAAACGATGCGCTGCACGGTGGAGCGCGCGAGCCCTGTGCGCTGGGCGATCTGGGCCAGACTGAGACCCGAGGCATCCTCTTCCAGTGTGCGCAGAATCGCGGCGGCGCGCGCAATCACCTGCACGCCGTTGCGGTCCTGTGTGATCGTCTCTTCGATGGTGGTTGACTCTGTCATGGCTCCCCCGCGCGGCCACGCGGATTGATGCGTTCTTTCGGATCGTGGTACAAGACTTCCGTCATGCGGTACAGGGGGGCTTTGACCTATCCGGCCGCGACAGGGGGGGCGAAGTCACATGCAGATTCTGATCGTCGAGCGTGAAGATCACTTCAAGGCGCAGGATCTGCGGGCGCGTTTTCGCGAATTGACGATCCATGACGCAAGGAGCGTCGCCGAGGCTTTGCCGCATGCAGGGGATTGCGAAGTCCTGATCGCGCTCGCTCACGAAGTCACCGACGAACTGCTCGCCGCCATGCCGAAGCTTCGCTATATCGCGGCCCTTTCCACGGGCGTCGATCATCTGTGGACGTGCAAGAATCTGCGTCCTGACATCCGCATCACCAATGGCCGTGGCATTCACGGGCCGCAGATGGCGGAGATGGCCTTTCTCTACATGATCGGCCTGTCGCGCGACTATCGCCGCATGGAGGAGAACCAGCGGGGTCACATCTGGAAGCGCTGGGCGCAGCCGGTGCTCGTTGGCAAGACGGTGGTCATCGTGGGGATCGGCGCCATCAGCGAGGCGGTCGCGCTGCGCTGCAAAGCTTTCGACATGCGCGTGGTGGGCGTCAGCAACGCGCGCAAGGAATCGCCGGGCTTTGATCTCATCGTCCCGCGCGCGCGCCTCATTGAGGCCGCCGCCATGGCAGATTATCTGATCGTTCTTGCGCCGCTTGATGAGACGACGCGCCATATGATCAACGCGCCGGTCTTCGCCGCGATGAAGCCGTCATCCTTCATCATCAATCTGGCGCGCGGCGATGTGATCGACGAGCCAGCCATGATAGGCGCGCTGCAAAGCTGCGCCATCGCCGGGGCGGGCCTCGATGTGTTTTCGGTCGAGCCGCTGCCGCAGGACAATCCGCTCTGGGATATGCCCAATGTCATGATGTCGCCCCGTGTCGGCGGCATGAGCGATATTTATGCGGATCAGGTTCTGCCGGTCGTCGCCCATAACCTGCGCGCCTTCATCGAAGGCCGAGCCGAGGATATGCGCAATATCGTGAAGTGAACGCGCACTTGTCCGCAGCGGCCTGCTGCTCTAGCCTTTCCGCAACGATTGGGAGGATCTTATGTTCGGCAAGGTGAGAGGCTTGATGGTCGCGTTATCGGCGCTGTGCGGCGCGCCGCAGAGCGGCCTTGCTGCTGATTATTACGCCGGCAAGACCATAGAAATGCTCGTCGGCGCCGATGTCGGCGGCGGCTATGACATTTATGCCCGGCTGGTCGCGCGTCACATGTCGCGTTTCATTCCCGGCGCTCCGCTCATCGTCGCGCGCAACATGCCGGGCGCGGGCAGCGCCATCGCCGGCGCGCAGCTCTTCAGCAAGTCCGCCAAGGACGGGACTGTGATCGGCGCGCTCATGCCCGGCGCCATCATGGGCCGCATCCTCGACGAGAAGGCGAGCAATCTCTTCGATCCCACGAAATTCATCTATATCGGCACCGCCGACAGTGGCACGCGCGTCTGCATCACCATGGCCAATGCGCAGACGAAAACCTATGAGGACGCGTTGCGCCAGCGCACGATCATGGGCGCAAGTCAGGCGGGCGGCGCGACGCGCGATTACGAGGCCCTGCACAACCACGCCACGGGCACGAAGTTCGAGATCGTCAGCGGCTACAAGGGCACGACCGATCTCACCCTCGCCATGGAGCGCGGCGAAGCGGCGGGGCTCTGCGGCTTTGATTATTCGTCGCTGAAATCGCAGAAGCCTGATTGGCTGCGCGACAAGGCGATCAACATCCTCGTGCAGGATGCGCTGGAGCCCGAACCCGAACTGACCGCCATGGGCGTGCCGACGATCTGGCCCTATATCAAGAACGATCTCGACAAGGCCGCCGTCGAACTGGTGCTGAGCCAGCAGTTGTTCGGCCGGTCCTATGTCCTGCCGCCGGGCGCCGCGCCAGACGCCGTCGCCATCCTGCGCAAGGCCTTCGCCGCCACGGTGGCGGACGCGGAGTTTCTGGCCGACGCCGCCAAAGCGCGCGTGTCGATCGCCGCCTCGTCGGGCGAGCGGCTGCAGGAGGTTGTCACCCGCGTCCACGCCGCCCCAAAGGAGGTCGTGATGCGTGCGCGGCAGATCATCGAACCCTGATCAGGTGATGATGGCGCTGATCCGGCCGATGCCCTCGATCTCGGCCTCCAGCGTGCCGGGGCCGGGCATGACGACGAGTGGCGTCAGGCTGCCCAGCGTCACGATCTGACCGCGGCGCAGCCCACCCACATGGTCCTTCTGGGCGTTGGCCCAGTCGATCATGGGCTTGAGCGGGTCGCCAGAGGGATGGCCGCCGCGCCGGTCGATCGCCAGCTCGCCATTCATCCAGAAACGGCACTGGAGATTAGCCAGGTCGAGCGCGCGGAAATCGCGCGTTCCTGGTCCCACGATATAGCCGACATTGCCCAGATCATCCGCGAGATTCATGGGGAAGGGTGCGCCCTGCATGGGGATGCGCCGCTCGATGATCTCAATGCCGATCAGATATTCAAGCGCGGCGTCTTCGATATCGGCGCGTGTATAGGGCTTGCGAGGGTTTGCCGGCAGGTCATGGGCGAGCCGCACGGCGATCTCGATTTCCGGGATCATGGGCCGGTCGGAGCGCATCGACCAGGAGTCGCCGCTGTTCAGAAAGCCCGAGGCGTACATGGGCGAGGCCACCGGGGTCTTGTCGGGGGCGTAGCCCACCTTCCAGCCGGCCACCTGCTGGCCCAGCGCCGCCATCATGCCCGCTGATATGGCGTAGGCCTCCTCCAGAGTTTCAGGGGCCTCATCAAGGCCGACAAGGCCGCGCATGGCGCGTGCTTCGATGAAGGATAGAAGGCTGGTCTCGCTCATGAACGAACCTCATTGCGGATGTCTGGCAGAAACATGACGAGAATGCCTGCTGCGGGCAAGACGGAGCAGACGGAGAATACGAAGCTGATGCTGGTCATATCCGCCAGCTTGCCCAGCGCCGCCGCGCCAATGCCGCTGAGGCCAAAGGCGAGCCCGAGGAAAATACCCGCTACAAGCCCGGTTTTCCCGGGCAAAAGCTCCTGCGCATAGACGATGATCACCGAGAAGGTGGAGGCGAGGATGAGGCCGATCACGACCACGAGAACGCCGGTCCAGAAAAGGTTGGCGTAGGGCAGGGCGAGGGTGAAGGGCAGGGCGCCCAGCACCGAGCCCCAGAGCACGGCCTTGCGTCCGATTCGGTCCCCGACAGGTCCTCCAAAGAATGTGCCCGCCGCCACCGAGCCGGTGAAGAGAAACAGGAACATCTGCGCGGTGCGCGCATCAACCGCGAAACGGTCGATCATGTAGAACTGCAGAAAGCTTGCTATGCTCGTGGTGTAGAAGCTCTTGGAGAAGCTGAGCACGATCAGGATGCCGATCGATATGGCGACGGCGCGCTTCGACAGGCCATGATCGCGCACCGGCCGGGCGGGGCGCTTCGCGCGCTCCATTTGACGCTGCGCATACCAGCCCCCGATGCGGAACAGGATTCCCCCCGCCAGCAGGGCGCAGATGCCGAACCAGCCGATGGCGTGGCGTCCGAAGGGCAGGATGATGAAGGCGGCCATCAAAGGGCCGATGGCCGAACCGAAATTGCCGCCCACCTGAAAGATGGATTGTGCGAGGCCATAGCGCCCGCCAGAGGCCATGCGGGCGATGCGCGAGGATTCCGGATGAAAGATCGCTGAACCCGTGCCGATAAGGCCCACCGCGACGAGCAACATGGCGTAGCTCTGCGCCGAGGCGGCCATGAGCAGGCCCGCGAGGGTGAAAATCATGCCGAAGGCGAGAGAATAGGGCATGGGCCGCTTGTCCGCCGCCGCGCCCACCACAGGTTGAAGCAGCGAGGCCGTCATCTGCCAGGTGAGGGTGATATAGCCGATCTGCGCGAAATCGAGATCGAAGGATTCTTTCAGCAGGGGATAAAGCGCGGGCACCAAGGCCTGCATCATGTCGTTGAGAGCATGGCAGAAACTGATCGCGAAGAGCACAGGGTAGATAGTCTGCGCGGCAGCCGGGGCGGAGGGGGGCGCCGTTGAAAGCGGGGCTTGAGCCGAATCTTCTCGCAACATGTGCCTCTCCGCTGATCAAAGGTCGAGATAAACCCTGCGCCGGCGCAGGTCAAAGCCCGCCTTATGCGCGAAATCGGTGCTTTCCCGGCCTTGCGGGGTTGACCTTGAGGGTCTGGCTGGGGCATATGCCCGTCAGCTTTCTCTGCGGCGGGTTTCCTGCCGCCTCATTCCAGTCGGGGACGACCATGAAGGTCCGTAACTCTCTCAAGTCTCTTCGTGGTCGTCATCGCGACAACCAGCTCGTGCGCCGCAAGGGCCGCGTCTACATCATCAACAAGACCCAGAAGCGCTTCAAGGCTCGTCAGGGCTGATTGAACGTTTCCGTCGCGTTTCGAGCCCCGGCAGGGTCTGCCGGGGCTTTTTGTGCTTCTATGCTCTGATGGCCTTTGACGAGATGCGCCCGCCGCACTAGTTTTGGCTCATGGGCATCAATTTCCTCTTTCTGCTCCGTGCGGGCCTTTTTGCCGTGGCGCTCCCCGCCGTTTTCGCCCCGACAGCTTTCGCTGCGGGAGACGCGAAGCCGGGCGCGTCCGCCAGCGCGCAGATCAAGCCCGCCGATCCCGAGCAGGGGCGGCGCAAGGTGCTGGACGAGCTTTTCGAGCGCCTCGTCAAGGCGCAGGACGCCACCGAGGCCAAGGGCGTCTCCGGCGCCATCGAGCGGGTCTGGATGCACTCTGGCTCCGATACCGCCGACCTCCTCATGAACCGCGCCATGCAGGCCTTGCAGCGCAAGGACTACGCCCTCTGCCAGGAACTGCTCGGCGCCATCGTCGAGATCGAGCCGCAATGGGCTGAGGGCTGGAACAAGCGCGCCACCGTGCGCTACCTCGCAGGGGACCCCATGGGCGCGATGCAGGACGTCGCCCATGTGCTGGCGCTGGAGCCACGCCATTTCAGCGCGCTCTCAGGCATGGGCTTCATTCTTCAGGCACGCGGCTTTGACGCCCGCGCGCTTGAGGCTTTCCGGAAGGCGCTGGAGATCAATCCCCGTCACGAGGACATTCGCCGCCTCGTCGACAAGCTGACCCTCGAGGTCGA
The DNA here is from genome assembly GCA_947372795.1 of Beijerinckiaceae bacterium. Lineage (GTDB taxonomy): Bacteria > Pseudomonadota > Alphaproteobacteria > Rhizobiales > Beijerinckiaceae > Terripilifer. Next base: position 3,834 of record CANBVC010000043.1, on the reverse strand, counting down.
GGGGCAGGGGATCTGATCCCCCTCAGCTCTCGTTCCCGGTAAAGGCGATCCGCACCATATTCGTCGCGCCCGGCGTCCCGAAGGGCACGCCCGCCACGATGATGATTCGCTCGCCCTCGCGCGACATGCCTTCGCGATTGGCGAATTTGCAGGCGCGCTTCGACATGTCGTCGACATCGTCGGCGTCTTTCGTCACCACCGCATGAACGCCCCAAACGAGCGCCAGCCGCCGGGCTGTCTCGCGCTTCGGCGTCAGGGAGAGGATTGGCGGGGCGGGGCGCTCTCTTGCGATACGCAGGGCGGTTGAGCCTGACGAGGTCCAGGCGCAGATGGCCTTCACATCAAGCGTTTCGGCCACGTCGCGCGCGGCGACCGCGATGGCGTCGGCGCCGGTCTGTTCTGGCGCGCTGCGCTGGGCGTTGATGACGGTCCGATAAATCGAATCCCGCTCCACCTCTTCGGCGATGCGGTTCATCGTGGCGACCGCTTCGATGGGATATTGGCCGGCCGCGCTCTCCGCCGAGAGCATGACGGCGTCCGCGCCCTCAAAAACAGCGGTCGCGACGTCGGACACTTCGGCGCGGGTGGGAACCGGCGAGGTGATCATAGATTCCAGCATCTGAGTCGCCACGACCACAGGCTTGCCAAGGCGCCGCGCCATGCGGGTGATGCGCTTTTGGAGGCCCGGCACCTTCTCCAGCGGCAGCTCCACGCCAAGGTCGCCGCGCGCCACCATCAGCGCGTCGGAAATCTCCATGATCTCTTCAAGCCGCGCGATGGCCTGCGGCTTTTCTATCTTGGCCAGCACCATGGCCCGGCCGCGAACGATCTTTTTCACATCCGCGATATCGTCGGCGCGCTGCACGAAGGAGACGGCGATCCAGTCGACGCCCTCTTCAAGGGCGGCGTCGAGGTCGGAACGGTCCTTTTCGGTCATGGCCGAGACCGGGATTTCAGTGTCGGGCAGGCTCACGCCCTTGCGGTTGGAGATGCGCCCTGCGACATCGACCACCGCCACGGCCTGCTTGGGGCTGGCTTGCGTGATATGCAGCCGGATTTTGCCATCGTCGATCAGCACGGTGTGGCCGGGGGCGAGGGCGCGCAGGATTTCGGGATGTGGCAGTTGCACGCGCGTCCCGTCGCCGGGCGTCGGATCGTCATCAAGCGTGAAGGTCTGCCCGCGCAAAAGATCGACGCCGCCATCCTGAAACTGCCCGACGCGCAGCTTTGGCCCCTGAAGGTCGACCAGAATGCCGATTTCGTGGCCATACTTCTGGGAAAGCGCGCGGATCATGCGGATGCGCTCGCGCATGGCGTCATGGCTGGCGTGGCTCATATTGATGCGGAACACATCGGCGCCGGCCTCGAACAGCCGCCCAAGCGTCTCGCTGTCTTGCGAGGCGGGGCCAAGCGTGGCGAGAATCTTGACTCGGCGCATTCGTCTCATGCGAAGACCTTTCAGCGAAAATCAGCGTGGTTGCTGCGTGGCGTCGGTGAGCTGGACTGTCCAGTTTCTGGCGTCCTTGCCTGTGTCGATCTCGAAGAAGCCGGTACGGTCGAAGCCGCGCACGAGGCAGTTCTCGCGTCCCTCAATGTGAAACTCGCGGTCTTTCGTGCACATGTAGGACTTGCCCTTCCATTCTCCACCACGCTCATCCATGGCGTAAATGTAGTAGTATTGGGCCGCCAGATTGCCGCGCAGCAGCACTTCGCAGGCGTTGCTCTTGAGGTTCCACCAGCCTTCGCTCACCCAAGTCTTGCCATTGGTGTAGGCGATGGCCACGCTGACGCGGCTCGAAGCGTTGTTGCACAGGCGAAAATCAGCGCGCGCCGCCTCCGGCAGAGCCAAAGCGGCCGCAAAGGCCAGAATGGGAAGAAATGTGCGGCGGATCGACAGCATGAACCAACTGATCTGAGGCGAATCACCGGGATCCGCGAGAGCTCAAAAGGAATCATGCGCCGGGGCGATGTCAAATCTGTGTCTCGGGCGCGCGGATTGACCGGTCTGGCTGAACCGGGGCAAAAAGCGCAGATGGATATTCCCGTCGAAGAGATTGAGGGGGCGCTGGAGGCAGGCGTCCTGTTCCTCTGCGATCACGCCTCCAACGCCCTGCCGCCGCGCTACGGAACCCTGGGGCTCGATCCAGCCCAGTTCGAGCGCCACATCGCCTATGACATAGGCGCGGCTGCGCTGACCCGCGCGCTCGCCGCCCGCTTTGGCGCTCCTGCTGTGCTGACCCGCTATTCGCGCCTGCTCATCGATCCCAATCGGGGGGCTGACGATCCCACTCTCGTCATGCGCCTGTCCGATGGGGCGATCATCCCGCGCAATGCGCAGGCGGGGGCGCAGGAGATCGAAGACCGCCGCTGCAATTTCTGGCAGCCCTATCGCGACGCCGTGCGCGCCCGGCTCGACGCCATGAGCGCGCGCGGGCCGGTCCCGGCCATCGTCTCGCTCCATTCCTTCACGCCGGTCTGGCGGGGCGTCGCCCGGCCATGGGAGGCCGCCATCCTGTGGGACACCGACCCACGCCTCGCCGCGCCCCTTCTGGCGGGCCTGCGGGCCCTTGGCGTCATCACGGGCGATAACGAGCCCTATGACGGCGCGCTTGAGGGCGACACGCTTCATGAGCACGGCACGCGCCGGGGCCTGCCCCATGTGCTGATCGAGCTGCGGCAGGATCTCATCGGCGGCCCCGAAGGCGTCGCCCATTGGGCCGGGGTCGTCGCGGAGGCGCTGCGCCCTGTACTCGTACGCCCTGACGCCCATATGATTGAACACTACGTGAGCCGCACCGCGCGGCCAAACCTGGGACCGCGTCCATGAGCATCAGCCAGCAAGCCCGCCTTGAACTCGAAGCCGCCGCTTTTCGCAGGCTCGTCGATCATCTGAGCAAGCGCACGGATGTGCAGAACATCGATCTGATGAATCTGGCGGGTTTTTGCCGCAACTGCCTGTCCAAGTGGATGAAGGAAGAATCCGACCAGCACGGCCTCGGGCTCACCCTCGATGAGACGCGCGAGGCGGTCTATGGCATGCCCTATGACACCTGGAAGCAGCTCTACCAGCGCGAGGCTTCGCCCGATCAGCAAAAGCAGTTCGCCGGGGTGATGAGCGATCCCGCCAAGCATGGCTAAGGCGAAGCCTGAGGTTTTCCCCACAATTCTCAGCCAGATCCCGGCGATGCGTCTTTTCGCGCCGCCGGGCTTGACCCGAAGGCGCGCTGGCCGCATCCAGACGCTTCGCTGAAAGCGGATCTCATGTTTGGACAGGCGCGATGAACAAGCCCGAAATGATCACTGCCGAATCCTCTGACGTGGACGGCGGCCATCTGCGCGCCTTCATCGAGCGCATCGAGCGCCTCGAAGAGGAAAAGCGCACGATCGCCGAAGACATCAAGGAGGTCTACGCCGAGGCCAAGGGTAACGGCTTCGACGTGAAGATCATGCGCAAGATCGTGACCATCCGGCGCATGGATCGCGAGAAGCGGATCGAGGAAGAGACGATCCTCGACCTCTATCTTCAGGCGCTCGGCGAGCTCTGAGAAGCGCTCACTTCTTCGCCGACGGTATCTGGATCAATTCCGCGATCTGCTCCTTGGTGAGCGGCGCGGAAATGTATTTCGCTTCGATCGCCGTGCGCATGTTCTGATCAAGGCCGCGAATCTCGTCCGTCTGGACAGCGGCCTTGGGCAGGAACTCGCCCAAGGACCGCTTGCCGATGGCCTCGGAGACTTTCGCCCAGTCCGCATAGGCCTTCACGCCCTCTGGCGAGTCATAGATCCAGTCGATGGTTTCCCGATAGGCGTCCATGAAGCGGCGATAGACATCGGG
>CANBVC010000042.1 GCA_947372795.1 Beijerinckiaceae bacterium | reverse complement strand
GAACTCGACGCTCTTCTTTCATCCATTACGCCGGAGAATATTCCAAATGAAAGGGATTTCATCGAAGCCTCGCCGCGCGGCAAGGAAGTCTGGTGACGATGACTACTGTCCAGACGCGGGAGATTTTGTCTGGCTCGAATTTGATCCGCAAGCGGGGCATGAACAGGCAGGGCGAAGGCCGGCGCTGGTGCTGACGCCTCGTCAATACAATAAACTGACGGGGCTTTGCATCGTGTGCCCCGTCACCAGCCGTATCAAAGGCTTTCCTTTTGAAGTTCTGATCGCGACCGATCATCACCCTTCCGGCGCCGTACTGAGCGACCATCTGAAATCGCTGGATTGGGCGGCGAGAAAGGCGCAACTCATTTCGAGAGCGCCCCCGCATGTTCTCGGCGAGTTACGCGCCAAGCTCAAATCTCTTCTAGCCATTCCCTGACAGCATCAATCCGTCCGGTTCCGCAGATCCGTCACCCGGTCCACGACCCGCTTGGGAGTGGCGTAGAGTTGGCGGATCAGGGCCTCGACTGCGGCGCCAGTCGTGGGCTTGTCGACGTCGATGCGCGAGGTCTTCACATCCTCGATGAATTCTGAATCTTTCAGCGTCGCCTCGAAAGCCGCGCGCAGGGTCGCGACCCTGTCGGCGGGGACGCCCGGAGGCGCCGCGATGGGGCGGCCCATGTCGCCCGCGCCAAAGACCAGCAGATAGGCTTGGCGCGAATCGTCATCCTTCAAAAGATCAAGCGGATTGGGCGTATCTTTTAAATCAGGATGTTTGGCGGGCGCCATCTGCATCATGATCGAGACAAGGTTCTTTTCGAGCCAGACCGGTCGCGCCGAACGGACGGAGCCCAGCGTGAAACCGCAGTAGCCATCGACCTCGCCCTGCTCCATGGCGAGGCCCACCGCCGCGCTGTCAGGATAGCCGTTGAATGTCTTGAATTTCGTTCCGATGAGGGCGTTCAGCACGCGCGGCATGATGGCGGAATCGGTTTGCGGACCATTGCCGCCAAGCTTCACCTCACGGGTCATGGCGTCCTGCAATGTGTTGGCGCCAGAAGCGCGCCAGCCAAGGCATGTCGAAACGTCGCTCGACACCGAACCAATCCAGTTGAACTTCAGCGCATCGAATTTCGCTACGTCATTGCCATGCAGCGGATCGGTGACGAGATTGCGCGAGGGCATGCCGATGACCGTGCCATCGCGCGCCGCAACATTATAAAGATAATTCGTCATCACGAGACCGCCCGCGCCCGGCATATTCTCGGGCACGATAGTCGGCCTGCCCGGCAAGTGCTTTGCGATGTGGCGCTGGACCACGCGCATATAGACGTCATAGCCCGTGCCCGCACCGTAACCGACGAGAAAGCGGATTGTCTTTCCCTTGTAGAAATCCTCGACCGGCTGCGCGGCTGCTGGCGTGCAAAGCGCGACGAGACCGGCGACAGCAAGCGCGGCCCTGACGATAGAACTTCTCATGGCGACCTCCCGTGGCCGCTCTGTCGGCGGCTCAGGGGAGGAGGATAACACTGATGGCGGGATTGGCTAGCGGGCTACAGCGCCGGCGTGTCGTGATGATGATGATGCCCGTCTTCGCCGTGGCTGTGGTGGCTGGAGTCGCTGCGGATCGGCACGAGGTTGATCTGGCCGAAGCGCACGCCCTTCTCGGCGATCATCTTCTCGGAGATCTGGCGCACCCGCTCCGTGGGGCCGCGGAAGAGGGTCACTTCCATGCAATGGCGGTGATCGAGGCGCGTGCGCATGGAGCTGATGTTGATGTCGTGATGCTCATGCTGGGCGCGCTCCAGCCTCTGCGCGAGGTCACGGCCATCGTAATCGTAGACATATGAGACCGCCGCCACGCAGTTATGCGTCGCCACGCCAGTCGATTTTGAGCGCACCAGCGCATCGCGCACGAGGTCGCGCATGGCCTCGGAGCGGTTGGAATAACCATTCTTCAGCATGAAGGCGTCGATCTCTTCCGCCATGGCGTCGTCGAGGCTGATGGTGAGGCGTTGCACGGGCTGGCCCTCAAAAAAGTTGCTGCGCCAGTGTAACAGGCCAGCTCGCTTGCGCAAAAAAAGCGCGGCCCTCACGAGCCGCGCTTCTCATTTCAGATGAGGCTAGCCTCAGTCGGTCTTGCGATCCTCGATGGTGGAGCGCGCGCTGCGCTCTTCGCCCGGGTTCACATGCACGTCGATAACCACCACGCGGCCTTCGTTGAAGGCGGCGACGCCCTTGGCGAGCGCGGCTTCCAGCGCCGCGACGCCCTTCACCGGGCCGATGCCGACCGCGCCGTAGCTGGTGCACAGGCCGGCGATGTCGACTTCGGGATCCGCGATACGCTGACCAATCCAGCGGTTGCCCACGGGACGGTTGCGGCGACGGGCCACCGTCTCCTGATGCAACTCATCGTTGAAATAGGAGCGGTTGTTGTTGATGACGATCATCAGCGGGATCTTGGCGTGGACTGCGCTCCAGACGGCGCTGACGCCCATCAGGAAGTCGCCGTCGCCCAGCACCGCCACGGTCTGGCGTCCGCGGGTGTGCATGGCCAAAGCCACGCCGACCGCGATGCCAGCGCCCGAACCGATGCCGCCGCCGCCGTCCTTGCCCGTATAGGCCTGCGGATCGTGGAAGGGCCACAGATCGCAGTTCCAGCCGCGGCACAGACCGCCGAGCGTCACTTTGTCCGGATCAGGGAAGGAGGCGCGCAGCATGGCGCCGATCTTGTCCATGGTCACAACCTGGGGATCGCCGGCCGGCTTGGCCTTCTTCTCGAGCTTGCCGCGCCAAGGCGCCTTCTTGCCCGCAGGCAGGGCTTCGAGCAGGTCATCCACCACCGATTCAGTGGTCGCCGCCATGAAGACGTCCATCTGCGCCAGCGACATGTGGTTGGCGTGGGCGCCATTGTGCAGCGTCTGGTCGAGGCTGTTGGCGATCACGCGAGCCGGGGCCGCAGGGCTGCCCTTGAGCGCGCCGACGGCGCCGCCAAGATCCACCCAATCGAGCGACAGGATCACATCAGCTTCCGCGACGATGGCGCGGGTGGCGGGGTTGAACTGGTTGAAGGGCTCGGTCACATGGGCGACATGGTCGGTCGGGAAGACCGCGCGCAGCTTCAGGTCGGACATGACGATGGCGCCGAGACGCTCGACGAGATCCACGCGCTTGTTCCAGTCGTCCATCGAGACGCCGCAGCGGCCCATCAACACCAGCGGACGCTTGGCGCCCTTGAGCAGGGCGACGGCCTTGGCGATCGATTCTTTCGCGGGGCGGGGCGGCGCCGGGGGCTGGTAGCGGGCGAGGTCGGGGAAAACAACCTCATGGTCCAGAGACGCTTCCTGCAGGCCAGCATCGAGCGTGATGAAGACGGGGGCCGGCGGATCGGCGCGGGTCAGCATATTTGCGCGGCACATGTCGGCGATCAGCGCGTCGGGCGAGCTGGGCTGCGCGTCCCACTTCACGATATCGCGCACCATGCCGCCCTGATCGGTCGTGGAGTGAATCCAGTCGATCCAGGGACGACGCTGAGAGGAATCCACAGGGCCCGTCGCGCCGAGCACGAACATGGGCACGCGGTCGCAATAGGCGTTGTAGAGCGACATCATGCCGTGCATGAGGCCGACGTTGGAGTGCAGCACGCAAGCCATGGGCTCACCTGTCGCCTTGGCGTAGCCATGGGCGATGGCGACTGAATGGTCTTCATGCTGGCAAAGGACCATGCCGGGATCTTCGTTGCCCAGATGATTCACGATGGAATCATGCAGCCCGCGATAGCTCGCGCCGGGGTTGAGGCTGATATAGGGAAAACCGAAGCGACGCAGCATCTGCGCGGCGACATCGCTGCCCCAGCCAACGGTCGGATCAGGTTTTCCTTCGGGCTTGTCGAATTCCATGGTCGTTCCTCTCTTGAGATCAATTGCGTGATTGTGTGTCAGGACAGGGATGATCGCCGGAAGAGAAAAAGCGCAGGGGAGGCGCAGCGCAGGACCGGACAAGCCTCGGGGGCCGCCGTCTTCATATCTTTTGCGCCTGCGAAATCGTTCGCCATTCCCGCGTCATTCTCCCCCGCGTCCGGAACACCCGTCCCGCAAGGGACTTCACACGCCGGGTTGACCCGGCAGGCGCGCCTGAACGTCGATCTGATGTGCCCTGAGGCCGCGCGCACTATGGCGAGCGCAAGCCATGAAAGCAAGGTCTGGGCTTTTCAGCCCTTGCTTGACCCAGCCATGGCCCTTGCCCCATAAATTGGTCCAAGGAAACACGCAAAGATCATCAAGGGAGATGGGCCATGGCTCAGGCGGCCACAATCGCGAAATCTTCGCAGCACCTGCACGACTCGCTCGATGCGCAGGTGAAGCATGGCGTTCCGACCTTCTTCAAGGTGGAAGCGCAGCTCCCGACCCAGGGCCGAACCAACATCCCGCTGGCCGCGTCGGAATCCATGTGGGTCGTGCTGAAAACCTATGCGACAGGCGGCGAAAACGAGCTGCACGCGCATCCGCACGAAGACCACACTTTCGTCATCCTGCAAGGGGCTGCGAAATTCTACGGCCCCAACAAGGAAGAGCGTATCGCCCATGCAGGCGAGGGCGTGCTTTTGCCCCACGGCACCTTTTACTGGTTTCATGTGACGAGCGAAGAACCTCTGGTCATGTTGCGCATCGGCGCATCGGCCGGCGAGGGCGACCGTTTCGGCCGCATCGACATCAACGGCGGCGTCATGCAGGGGGACGATCCAGCCAACAAGCAGGTTCCGCTGATGCTTTCAGACCGCTGGTACGGCCGGGCCTGACAGCGCGACGCCGCCTCCCGGTTGCGGCTTGCGCGAGGGATGGTGTACCATAGAGTTCTAAATGGGCGCGCTGACGCCCGCTAAATAAATCATTGGGAGGACCATAATGACCGACGACGTGATCCAGCTTGAAAATGTGAAGATCGAGCGCGATGGCCGCACGACCTTCGTGATCCTGAACCGTCCCGAAAAGCGCAACGCCATGAGCCCGCAGCTGCACATGGACATGTGCGAAGCGCTGGACTGGGCCGAGGAAGATGAGCAGACGCAGGTCGTCGTCATCACCGGCTCCGGCGGCAATTTCTGCGCTGGTCAGGATCTCAAGCTTTACTTCCGCGGCACCGAAGACAACCCGCGCCTGCGCGCCCGCGCTCGCCGCGCCGCTCATTCATGGCGTTGGGACAAGCTCTCCCGTTTCCCGAAAGCCACCATCGCGATGGTGCATGGCTATTGCTTCGGCGGCGGCTTCACGCCCGTCATCGCCTGCGATTTCGCCATCGCCGCTGAAGACGCGACCTTCGGTCTTTCTGAAGTGAACTGGGGCATCATTCCCGGCGGTCTCGTCGCCTGGGCGGTGACGCAGGTCATGAACTATCGCGACGCGATTTATTATTCCGTGACCGGCGACCGTTTCACCGGAAAGGAAGCGGCGGACATGAAGTTCGTCAACAAATCCGTGCCCGTGGCCGACCTGCGCGCGACTGTCATGGAGCTGGCCCGCAAGCTCGAGGCCAAGAGCCCCGCAGCCGTGCGCTACACCAAGGAAGCGGTGCGCTCGGTGCGTGGCATGTCGCAGGATCAGGCCATGGACTACCTGAACTGCAAGAGCGACGCGCTCAAGCACATGGACCCGGAAGGCGGCCGCGCCAAGGCGATGAAGCTGTTCCTCGACGACAAGGTCTTCAAGCCGGGTCTTGGCGAATTCAAGCGCGACTGATCCCTGATCACAAGAGACGCGGCGGAACCAACCGCCGCGCATTTCTGGAGGACTCCCATGCGGCTTTGCGCGCGCGGCCTCGTCGCAGCGTTCACGATATCTATGCTGTCGGCCATTTCTCACGCACAGGCGCTCGATCAGGCATTGATCGACGCTGCTAAGAAAGAGGGACGCGTCGTCTGGTACACGACCCAGATCGTGAACCAGTTCGCGCGCCCGGCTGCGGAGGCTTTTGAGAAGAAATATGGAATCCGCGTGGATTATATTCGCGCAGATTCCAACGAGGTCGCGCTGCGCATTCTCAACGAAGGGCGCGCGGGTAAAGTGCAGGCTGACGTCTTTGACGGCACGGCGGCGGTGGCCAGCCTCAAGAAGGAAAATCTCGTCCTGCAATGGACGCCCGAAGGCGCCAAGGGCCTACCCGCAAATGCAACCGATGAAGCCGGCTACTGGGTCGCCACCAATCTTTATGTGCTGACGCCCGGCTATAACACCGATCTCGTGCCAAAGGGCGCGGCGCCAAAGACCTTCGAGGACCTGCTCGATCCCCGCTGGAAGGGGAAGATCGTCTGGAACACGGCCTCTTCGCCTTCGGCGGCGGGCGGCTTCATCGGCGTCGTGCTAACCGCCATGGGCGAGGAGAAGGGCCGCGCCTATCTGAAGGAGCTCGCGAAGCAAAATGTCGCGGGCATTCAGGTCGCGGCCCGTCAGGTGCTCGATCAGGTGATCGCGGGCGAATACGCCATCGCGCTTAACATCTTCAACAACCACGCCGTCATCAGCGCCGCAAAGGGCGCGCCCTCTGAATGGATTGCGATGAACCCCGCCATGGCGGTGCTTTCCGTGATTTCGGTGACGAAGGATGCGCCCCATACCAATGCGGGCAAGCTGTTCCTCGAATTCCTCGTCTCCGAGGAAGGACAGAAACTCTACCGCGACGCGGAATACATGCCCATGAATCCTGCGGTGCAGGCGCGCGATCCTTCGCTGCGGCCTGACGGCGAACGCTTCAAGGCGATCACCTTCACGCCCGAGCAGATCGAGACGAACATGCCGAAATGGGCGGGGATCTTCCGCGAATATTTCAGGTGAGAACCCCATGCCTTCCGATGCGGTCGTGAAATCCGAGCCAAGCGCCCGTACAAGGGGCAAGCTCTTCGCCTATGGCGACAAGCGCTGGTTCTCCGCCGTGGTCGGCGTCGTGCTGGCGATTCTGGTGCTGCCGCCGCTTCTGTTCCTCGTTGAGGGCGCAGTCACCGTCACGGAGCCCGGCGGCGCCTGGCATTTCAGCCTGCATCGCTTCGGCGCGATCGTCGCCCAGCGCGGCTTTCTGCAGAGCACGGCCAATTCCTTCATCTTCTCGCTGGGCAGCGCGGTCTTCGCGCTTGTTTTAGGCGGGGTTATGGCCTGGTTGGTGGAGCGCACAAACACGCCGCTCAAGCCCTTGGCCTATCTCACTACCATCATCTCCATGGGTACGCCCTATGTGCTTTATGTGAGCGCGTGGCTGCTGCTGCTGGCCAAGTCTGGCCCGATCAACAGCTGGTATCGGCAGGTCACCGGCACGAGCGATATTCTCATCAATGTCTACGGCCTTGGCGGCATGATTCTGATTGAGGGCCTGCTGTGGTCTCCGCTCGTCTTCCTGCTGCTGGGCGCGACCTTGCGCAACTTCAATCCGGAGCTGGAAGAGGCCGCTCGCATGGCTGGCGCGGGGCCATTCGCGACGATCCGGCGCATCACCCTGCGTCTGTCGCTGCCTTCCATTCTGGCGCTCGCCATGCTCGTCTTCATCCGCGCGCTTGAGGCTTTCGAAGTGCCGGCGCTTGTTGGCCTGCCGGGCCGCGTGCATGTGCTGACGACGGACATTTACGACACGATGCATCTGAGCATGCCGCCAGATCTGGGGTCGGCCAGCGCGCTCTCCTGCATGTTGCTCGTGCTGGTCTCGGCGCTGCTTTATTTCTACGGACGCCTCACCCGCAACGCGGAACGATTCGCCACCATCACCGGTAAGAACTTCAAACCCGCGCAGCTTGATCTGGGTGTCTGGCGTTACCCCGCCGCCGCGTTGCTGGTGGTGAATTTCGTGTTGCTGCTGGTGCTGCCGCTGATCATCCTGATCTGGGCATCTCTTCTGCCGTTCTACCAGAGCTTCAGCTGGGCGGCCTTCGCGCGCATCACGCCCGACAATTATAAAAACGTACTGAGCTCGTCGCGCTATATCGCCCTGCTCTCCAACACATTCATCATCGCCTTCGTGACCGCCACCGCCGTTATGCTGATCGCCAGCTTCACCGCCTGGCTGAGCGTGCGCAAAGCGCCGGGCGCAGCCATGCTCGACCAGCTCGCCACGACGCCGCTCGTCTTCCCCGGCATCGTTTTGGGCGTGGGCGTGATGCAGCTCTTCCTCACCGTTCCCGTCGGCGTCTATGGCACGGTCTGGATCATCGTCTGGGCCTTCTGCATCAATTACATGCCCTATGGAGTACGCTATTCTTTCGCCGGCATGTTGCAGGTGCATCGCGAGCTTGAGGAGGCGGCGGCTGTTTCGGGCGCCTCGGCCGTAACGGGATTTCGGCGCGTGGTCGTGCCTCTGCTGTCTCCCTCCCTGATCGCGGGCTGGCTGTTCATCTTCCTGCTGGCGACCCGCGTGCTGTCGCTGCCGGTCCTGCTCTCGGGTCCAAGCTCCCAAACAATGGCGGTGGCCATGTTTGATCTGTGGGGCAACGGACAGGGGCCGGAACTGGCTGCGCTCGGCCTCCTGTGGAGCGTCGCCATGACCTGCATCGCACTTATTTTCTACTTTATCGCCCGCCGATCCGGCGTCGGCCTGCAGGGACAGGGCTGAACGCTGGACCTTTGCGGCTGTCGTCGGTAGGAGTTGGCTTCACAGTCCTTAGCCCCTAGGAGGCCGCCGCCTTGGCATTAGAGCGCCGTGTCATCGTTCCCCTGATCGTGGCCTGCGCCCTGTTCATGCAGAATCTCGACTCGACGGCGCTGGCCACCGCCCTGCCTTCAATCGCCGCTTCGCTGCACGAAACGCCCGTGCGACTGCATATGGTCATCACGTCCTTCATGCTCTCGCTGGCGGCCTTCCTGCCGGTGAGCGGCTGGGTCGCGGACCGGTTCGGCGCGCGGACCATATTCCGGCTGGCCATCGCCATCTTCACCCTCGCCTCCATCGCCTGCGGGCTCACCGACAGTTTCGAAATGCTGATGCTGGCGCGCGTGGTGCAGGGCGCGGGCGGAGCGCTGATGGTGCCGGTGGGGCGCCTGATCCTCGTGCGTTCCGTGGCGAAGTCCGAACTCATCTCGGCCATGGCGCTCATGGGTATGCCGGCTCTTATCGGGCCGATCATCGGCCCCCTGCTCGCAGGCGTGCTGATCACCTTCGCCTCCTGGCGCTGGATCTTCTGGATGAATGTGCCGATCGGCATCCTCGGCATCATCCTCGTCACCATCTTCATCGAGGATGTGCGCGAGCCCGATGTGAAACGCTTCGACTGGCTCGGCTTCGCTTTGTCGAGCCTTGGCCTCTGCGGCACGCTCTTCGGCCTCGACGCCCTCTCCACCCATCACACGGCGGACCCGGTCGCCATTGCGGCGATCATCACGGGCGTCGTCGCCATTATCGCATACGTTTTCCATGCCAGACGGGTGGACAATCCCATCCTTGACCTGCGGCTGCTGAAGTTCCCCACGCTGCGCGTCAGCGTGACGGGCGGCTCCCTCTTTCGCATCGGGGTCGGCGCGGTGCCCTTCCTGCTGCCGCTTATGATGCAGCAGGGTTTCGGCTATACGCCCATCGAATCGGGCGCGATCACCTTTGTGTCCGCAGCAGGGTCCTTCGGCATGCGCACCATGTCGAAGCAAGTGCTGCGGCGGTTCGGCTTTCGCAAGGTGATGATCTGGAACACGCTCATCGCGAGCTTTTTCATGCTCGCCTGCGGGTTCTTCACCACCGATTCAAGCCGCACTTTCATGATGACGATCATTTTTCTGGGCGGGGTCTTCCGCTCGTTGCAATTCACAGCCCTAAATACGATCGCCTTTGCAGAGATCGAAGGGCCCCTGATGAGCCAGGCGACCAGTTTCTCGCAGATGATGCAACGCCTGTCGCTCACCCTTGGCGTGGCGATCTCAGCCTTTGTGCTTTTCTTTGTTGGCGGCGAGGCCTCGCCGATGCCGGTGCACGCATTCTCCACGGCTTTCGTCGTCATCGGCGTCCTCTCAGCTCTTTCGCTTTTCAGCTTCGTCAGGCTGAGCGAGGGCGCGGGCGATGAGATCGCGGGCCGTCAAATGGTGCGCAGCCGCCGCTTCGACAAATGAAGTGGGGCAAGCTGGGCCTCATCGACCTTGGCGCGATCATGCGGGCGCGCTAGAAGACTTCAGTCGGGTTTCATGCCGTACAGATTGGCGTAAAAATTCATGCGGACCTCCGAATTATTGGCCAAGCTCGCTGGCGAGCCCACCGAGCGACTGACGATCGGAGATGTCATCGCCGCGCTCGGCGACCGGTCTTTTTCGCTGCTTGTGGTGATTTTGGGCCTGCCCAACTGCATCCCCATGCCCCCGCCCATCCCTATTTTCTGCGCCCTGCTCCTAATCGGGGTCGCGATACAGATCGGCTCAGGCCGCAACGCTCCTTGGGCGCCCGCCTTTGTGCTCAACCGCTCCGTCGCCCGCAAGGATGTCGCACGGGCGGCTGCGAAGGCCATTCCCCTGCTGCAGAAACTCGAACGATTCAGCCAGCCCCGTTTCGACTGGCTCGGCCATCCGCGCGCTACGCTCGCCGTGGGCGCGCTGCTCATGGCCCTTTCGCTGGGCGTGCTGCTTGCAGTGCCCGTGATCGGCCAGATCCCATGGGGCTTGGCGGTCTGCCTTTTGGGCATTGGTCTTGTCGAGCAAGACGGGCTGCTCATAGTCGGCGCAGTGGCGCTGGGCGGGATCGGCTTCATGCTCAACGGAAGCTTCGTCTTCGGGGTTTTCATGGCGATGAAGAACCTCTTCTGACGCGAGGCGTTGGCGGGGAAGGAGCGAAACATGGGCCTTCTGATCAACGGAAAATGGACGCAGGACGAGGCTGGAAAAGCTGACAAGACCGGCCACTTCCAGCGTCAGGCCAGCAAACTGCGCAATTGGATCACGCCAGACGGCGCCCCCGGCCCCAATGGCGAAGGCGGCTTTCGCGCCGAGCCGGGCCGTTACCATCTCTATATTTCGCTAGCCTGCCCCTGGGCGCACCGCACGCTGATCTTCCGCAAGCTGAAAGGGCTTGAGGACATGATCTCCCTCTCCGTGGTGAACTGGCTCATGGCCGAGGAGGGCTGGAGCTTCGCCCCGGGACCCGGCGTCATCACTGACCCCGTCTTCGGCGCCAGCGCCATGCATACGGTCTATAGCGCCGCCCATTCCGATTACACGGGCCGGGCGACCGTGCCGGTCCTTTTCGATCGCAAGACCGGGCGCATCGTCAATAACGAGTCGTCCGAGATCATCCGCATGTTCAACAACGCCTTTGATGGGGCGGGCGCAAAAGAGGGCGACTTTTATCCCGCAGAGCTGCGGCCCGAAATCGACGCGCTGAACGAGCGCATCTATGGAACGGTCAATAATGGCGTCTACCGCGCGGGATTCGCCTCGACGCAGGAGGCCTATGAAGAAGCGGTCTGGCCGCTCTTCGAAACGCTCGACTGGCTCGACGCGCGCCTTGCGAACCATCGCTATTTATGTGGCGCGCGCCTGACTGAAGCCGATTGGCGGCTGTTCACGACCCTTGTGCGCTTTGACCCCGTCTACCACGGCCATTTCAAATGCAATCTGCGGCGGATGGTGGACTACCCCAACCTATCGGGCTATCTGCGCGATCTCCACCAGACGCCGGGCGTGGCGCAGACCGTGGATTTCGATCATATCAAACGCCATTATTATCAGAGCCACAGACACCTGAACCCTTCAGGCGTCGTGCCCGTCGGTCCCGTGATGACGCTCGATGCACCGCATGGGCGCGCCCATTTATAGCCCCTCATTCCGCCGCGCGTTCGAATAAAGGCCCCGCAGGGATCGCAGGCTTTGAGGCTGGCGTTTCGCTGAATTCGAGCTGGTCGATGCGCTCAGCGCGCGTGGCGATTTTGGCTGATGAGGTCCCGATCTGGACCACGTCCTCCTGCGCCTGACGGAAATGGCTGTCGAGCTTGCCAACCCGCTCCCGCAAGCGACCCACATCGGCGAGGAGATGGCGCACCTCGGTCTGGATCAGATGCGCCTGCTCGCGCATGCGCTGGTCACGCACGATGGATTGCATGACCTGAATGGCCAGCATCAGCAGGGACGGCGACACCACCATGATCCGCGCGCGATGCGCCTTCTGCACAAGATCGTCGAAATGTTCATGCAGATCCGCATAGAGAGATTCAGCGGGGACAAAGAGCAAAGCCAGATCCTGCGTTTCGCCGGGGACGAAATAACGCTCCGCGATGTCGCGGATATGTTTGCCCACATCATTGCGCAAACGCGTGGCGGCCTCCTTGCGCGAGGCGTCCGAATCCGCCGCGCGCAAGGCGGTGAAGGCTTCCAGCGGGAATTTCGCGTCCACAACCATCAGGCGATCATCGCCGGGCAGGCGGATCACGCAATCGGGCCGATTGCGGTTTGAAAGCACATGCTGGAAGGCGAAGGCGTCGGCGGAGAGATTGTCCCGCACAATCGCCTCCATCCGGCCCTGCCCGAAGGCGCCGCGCGTCTGCTTGTTGGAGAGAATTTCGCGAAGGCCCAGCATCTCCTTCGTGAGGCCGGTAAGCCCCTCCTGCGCCCGGTCGATCACCGCGAGGCGCTCGCCAAGCTTGGCCAGATGATCTGCAGTGGAGCGTGCGCCCTGCTCAAGTCCCTGCCCCACCCGCGCCCCCACAGCGTCGAGCCGGTCGGCCATGATGCGGGCGAGATCGGTCTGGCGGGAGGTCATGACATCCGCCATGGAGCGCAGGCGCCCGGTCAGTTCTGCGTTGAGGCGGGTTAGCTCCATGAGCTTGTCATCGGCCTCATTCTGCCGCTCGGCGGCCAGCGCCGCCTCAAAGGCGCGCGCTTGGCCGGTGCGAAGCACCGAAACAGCGATGATGAAAAGCAGGGCCAAAGCCAGCCCGCCACTCGCCAGAAGCAGCCCAAGGCCAGTGACTGGCATGAAACCTAAAATGAAGATGGTCTTGTCCATAGGCTAGACAATAACCCATTTTGCGACGCAATGGAACAGACAGGGAACGAGATTTCGCCGCTAGCCGAGCCGCTCCGGCCGGGCGCGCACGCCGCGCAGAAAGTCCTGAGGTTTCATGGGCGCCTTGCCCGCCCGCTGGATCTCGACAAGCTGCACGGCGCCCTCCCCGCAGGCGATCGTCAGCTCATCGCCAAGCAGCGTTCCAGGAGCGCCACGCCCTTCGCAAACCCTTGAGCGCAGCACCTTGATTCGCTCCGGACCCCGGCCGAAATCACCTTCGAAAAAGGCGCCAGGGAAGGGCGAGAGGCCGCGAATATGGTTATGGACGGTCTGCGCAGGCGCCGCCCAGTCGATCCGCGCCTCAGCTTTTTCGATCTTATGGGCATAGGTGACGCCCGCTTCCGCCTGGGGCTGAAACATGAGCCCGCCCCGCGAAAGCGCCGCCAGCGCCCGCACCATCAGATCGGCGCCGAGCGGCGAAAGCCGATCATGCAGCTCCCCCACCGTCATATCGGGACCGATGGAGACGCGCTCGGCCATGGCGACGGGACCTGTGTCTAGGCCCACGTCCATCTTCATGACCATGACGCCGGTTTCCGCATCTCCCGCCATGATGGAACGCTGGATGGGGGCGGCGCCGCGCCAGCGCGGCAGCAGCGAGGCGTGCAGGTTGAGGCAGCACTCATGGGGCGCCTCAAGAATGGCCTGCGGCAGAATCAGCCCGTAGGCTACGACCACAGCCACATCGGCGTCGTGGGAGCGGAAGAGCTCCTCGGCTTGCGGCGTGCGCAGGCTTTTGGGCGTGTGGACGGGAATGCCCAATTGCTCGGCGAGCGTATGAACCGGCGAGAGCTTCATCTCCATGCCGCGGCCGGCGGGCCTTGGCGCGCGGGTATAGACCGCGACCACCTCGTGGCCCTGACCGACGATTTCGGTGAGCACGGGGACTGAAAAATCCGGCGTGCCCATGAAGATGATGCGCATGGCTCAGGCCTGTTCGGATTCGCGCAGGCGCGCGGCCTTCTGGAATTTCTTCATCACCCTTTCGCGCTTGAGGCGCGAGAGATGATCAACGAACAGCACGCCATTGATATGGTCGATCTCATGCTGGAGGCAGGTGGCGAGCAAGCCGTCGGCCTCGATCTCCTGATGGGCTCCCATACGGTCCTGATAGCCGACCTTCACCCTGGCCGGGCGCTCGACGATTTCATAATATTCAGGAATCGAAAGACACCCCTCCTCATAATCGGCCTTATCGTCGGACGCCCAGAGGATCTCAGGGTTCACGAAGAACATGGGCGCCGGCGGATCGTCCTTCTTGGCGAGATCCATCACCACGACCCGCAGAGGCTCGGCGATCTGGATGGCGGCAAGGCCAATGCCCGGCGCGTCATACATGGTCTCAAGCATGTCATCCATCAGTGTGCGGATGGAATCGTCCACCACTTCGACTCGCTTGGACACGAGGCGCAGACGTGGGTCGGGAATGCAGATGATGGATCGCAGGGCCATGGATCGCTCAAAGGGTCGCGCGCTCTGGTCGAGGGCTGTTTCAGTCGCACTGAGATAAGCATGCGCGGGGCGCGGGTCAATTTCCCTGACGCCAACTCTCAAGGCCCCGATATTGGCGGCGCCCGGCGGGCGGTGTAACAGGAGCCTATGCCACGCTATAAACTCACCATCGAATACGACGGACGGCCCTTCGCGGGCTGGCAGAGGCAGGCCAACGCGCCCTCTGTCCAGCAAACGCTGGAACAGGCCTTTTTGCGTCTTTCCGGCGAGACGGTGACCGTGCATGGCGCCGGGCGCACGGATTCGGGCGTTCACGCGACCGGACAGGTCGCCCATGTGACCCTTGCGAAAATTCGCACGCCCTTCCAGCTCAGCGAGGGAATCAACGCCCATCTGCGTCCCCACCCAATCGCGGTGCTGAAAGCGGAAGAGGTGGCGGAAACATTCGAGGCGCGGTTCGACGCCATCAAGCGTCATTACGTCTACCGCATCATAAATCGGCGTGCGCCACTGACCCTTGAGCGCGGACAAGCCTGGCAGGTGAAGCAACGTCTCGATGCGGAGGCCATGCACGAGGCCGCCCAGCATCTGGTGGGCCGGCACGACTTCTCGACCTTCCGCGACTCCCAATGTCAGGCCAACTCGCCATTGCGAACGCTCGACCACATCACGGTGACGCGCGCCGGGGACGAAATACGGGTCGACGTTTCGGCGCTGTCATTCCTGCATCGCCAGGTCCGCTCCATGGTGGGCTCGCTGGAACATGTGGGCTCGGGCAAATGGACCGCACAGAATCTTGCGGACGCGCTCGCCGCCAAGAATCGCGCCCGCTGCGGAATGGTGGCGCCGCCAGACGGACTGTCCCTGACACAGGTTGAATATCCACCCGCCTGAATATAATAGCCGAGCTAAAGGTATAAATACCAAAATACGCTTATGTTTTTATAAAATATATTCATTTTAGATTATTTTAAGCTTTGGCTTGAGTTTATATATGTCTTTTCTTTGCAACAGTTATGTTCATTTCAATTTACAGTACTTGCCCATTTTGGGTTCTGATGAGATCTCTACTGGGCGTCCTGTTGACGACCCCCCGGAGGTTTTGAACCATGAAAAGAACTCTGCTCTGCGCAGCCGCTTTGCTCTCGATGTCGTCGTTGAGCTTCGCGGCTGACCTTCCCAGCCGCGCCCTGGCCCCGGCCCCGGTCCTGCTGGCCCCCGCCTTCACCTGGAACGGCTTTTATGTCGGCGGCACCGTCGGCGCCGCCTGGTCTGGCAACGACAGCTGCCCGACCCTGAATTACCGCCAAAACAACGTCTTTGTCGCTGACACGACCTTCCTGCCTAACTGCAACAACGGCAACCGGGTCGGCGTCATCGGCGGCCTGGAGGCCGGTTACAATTGGCAGTTCGGCGCCTGGGTGTTCGGTCTTGAAGGCGACGTCAACTGGATCGGCCGCAATGGCGGTCACGGCTTTGACTACGCCGTGTTCGGCAATCCCAGGGTCGACTACACGGGTCTCGCTGATGCCAAGTATGGCAATAACCGCCCTGACACCACCACCGTCACGAACCATACCTACAGCTTCTCGGGCAATGGCGACAACAATACGCTGAGCACCATCCGGGCGCGCTTTGGTTTTGCTGCGGATCGGACCCTGTTCTTCATCACTGGCGGCGTGGCCTTCCGCAACGGTGGTAACGACGCCTCGATCACCGATACGGCCACAACCATCACCGCCAATCACAATGTCTGGCAGAACTCGGCCTGGAAGCCCGACGTCACCACCACGACCACAACCACAACCTTTACCGGCAATGGCAATGGCAACAATGTGGGTTGGGCGCTCGGTGGCGGTCTTGAATACGCCCTGACCGAGAACCTCTCCACCAAGATCGAATATCTGCATGCGCAGTTCGGCAATGGCGGCAACTTTTTCGGCAACAGCGACTGTCCTGACGTGGGCTTCTTCGGCGACCACAAGAACTCGATCGACGTCGTTCGCGTGGGCCTGAACTATCGCTTCGTCAGCGCCCCCCCTGCGGCGGTTCTCGCCCGCTATTGAGAAGCAACGATCCCTTCGCCGCCGGGGAAATCTTCCCGGCGGCTTTCCAT
>CANBVC010000041.1 GCA_947372795.1 Beijerinckiaceae bacterium | reverse complement strand
CCGGAAGCGAGTCCGTTGCATGAGGCGCTCGTCAAGATCTGGAGCCAGGTCGCCAAAGAAACCAATGGCGCGCTTGTCGTCACCGTCTATCCTCAAAACAACAAGATCGCTGGTTCGGATCCCGCTGCGCTTGAGATGCTGCGCAAGGGTGAGCTTGAGTTTTACACACTCATGGGCGGCATTCTTTCCAACGCTGTGCCCGCGATGGACATTCAGGGCCTGCCTTTCGCTTTCACGCGCTCACAACAAATATTCGATGCTATGGATGGCCAGCTTGGGACCTATCTTGCGGCCGAGTGCAAAGCGAAGGGCATCTATCTTTTTCCCCATGGATTGCTCGAAAACGGGTTTCGCGATCTCAATACGGTCAGTCGCCGCGTGCATGTGGCCGACGATATGGCGGGGCTGCGGGTTCGAGTGCCGGACGGAAAGATCTTTCGGGACCTTTTCTCGACACTCGGCGCAGAACCGGTGACGCTGAACATCAACAAACTCTATGATGGTTTGAAGAATGGCGATGTGGATGCGCAGGAAAATCCGCTGGTGATCTGCGAAACCAATCGGCTTTATGAGGTGACGAAATTTATTTCGACCACGCATCATTCATGGTCAGGTTTCAATCTGCTCGCGAATGATGCTTTCTGGGTTTCACTGCCCGAATCCGTTCGAAGCGTGGTTGCTCGCAATGTGAGGGCGGGGGTTATAGCGCAACGCAAAGCCACCATCTCTCTCAATCGATCGCTTGTGACCAGCTTGACCGGCCGGGGCATCACCTTTGATCAGCCTGACATCAAGACATTCAAGGCGAAGCTCGGGAACGGATTTTATCCGCGCTGGAAACAAGAGATCGGGGCAAGGGCCTGGAGTTTGCTGGAGGCGAAAACCGGCAGGATCGGCTGAGCGTATTTAATTTTCGACGAGATAGGTCGCAGGGATCTCCATTTTCCAGCTCACACCACTCTTTTCGAAGCTAAGATTAGCGGCGCCGTCGAGGGCTTGTGAGGCCAGACGCTCGAGCACAGTCTGGCCGAAGCCCCGGCGCCTCGGTGGTTGGACTGGAGGTCCACCAGATTCCTTCCATTCGAGAATAAATCGTGATTCTGACGTTCGTTCCCATGCGATATCGACATGGCCCCTCGGGCTCGATAGCGCCCCATATTTCGACGCATTGGTCGCAAGTTCGTGAATGGCGAGGCCGATATTTTGCGCCGCTTTTGGATCAACGATCACATCGGGGCCTATTAGGCTGACGCGTGTTTGCCCGTGTTCGAAAAAAGGTTCCAGGTGCGACCTGATCAATTCGCGAATGGGGGCCCCCAGCCAATTTTTCTGGACCAGCAAATCATGCGAATGGGCGAGCCCTTGCACGCGCTGGGTGAAGCGCGCGTTGAAGGCGGACAGGTTCGGGGAATTGCGGGCGGTCTGGGCCGCCATGGACAGGATGATCGCAAGCAGGTTTTTCGATCGATGCGCGAGCTCACGCATGACCAAGCGCATTTGTTTTTCGTGCTGCCGTTGCTCAGTGATGTCGCGATGGATGGCGGATATGCCAATGGTGGCGCCCTTGGCGTCACGCAGGGGCGCACCGCTGATAGCGACATCCACCAACCGGCCATCCCTGCTTTGACGGATCGTCTCCAGAAAAATCATCTCGCCTTTCATGATCGCGGTGAACATGGCTTGCGATTCTTCCCGTTTATCTTCAGGTACGATCATGCTGATTGGTTTGTTGATCGCGTCTTCGGCGGAAATTCCGTAAAGCTTTTCGGACGCGGGGTTCCATGTCAAAATCAGCCCTTCGCGGGTGACGCTGAAAATGCTGTCGCGGCTTTGCCGCACAACCGAAGCCAGTAGAGCATCATTAGCTTCAGAACGGCGGCGTCTACGTAGATCGCGCATGACGAATGAAAGCGAAGCGATTGTCCCGCTTGGGTCATGCACAGGCGCTGCGCCAACGGAAACTTCAAGGCATTTTCCCTGATGATCGAGCACTTCCAGCTCCATCTGGAATTGTTCGCCCTTCATGGCGCGCTGTAGCAATTCCTCAGCTTTTCGATAAGTCTGATCGCAAAGCAGGCTCTGCATCGTGAGCCCTGCAGCTTCCTGAGCGCTCCAGCCCAGCAGTTTTTCCGCTCCGTCATTCCATGTCTGGATAATGCCGGTTGGAGTGGTGCTGATGATGGCGTCGCGCGAAAAGGCGATGATCGCCGCCAGAAGGGCTTCTGAGTCGCGCTTCACCTGCGCGCTCTGCGAAGACGTCTGCAAGGGAGAGCTCGGCATCGGACGACATTCCAGAAGGCCATGGCGTCGCTTGCGCTTCCACCTTGGCGTACGCTTGTCTCGATTGACAAGACGCTTCTCGCGCCGAACTTTCAAGCGTGGGCTTGACCGACTATTCGTAATGGCGTCGGGGCGGAGCCCGCAATTTTAAGTAAAAATTTGAAATAATAAAATGGCCGCGCTTGTTCTAGCGCGGCCATTCTTTGATCGTTAGACTGCAGCCGCAGCGCGGGCGAGTTCGCCTGCGTCCTTCAGCTCTTCCAACTTCCAGCACAGTTCACGCAGCGCGTCCGCGCGCTCGGCGGGCAGGACATTGCGTACAAGCGAATCGAACTTGGCGATAAGCTGTTCGCGGCTCATGGGCTTTTCGAGGCTGCCGATGGCATGTTCCACATGCTTCTTCAGCACGCGGCCATCATTGAGGGTGATGGTGAGATAGGCCTCATCCTCGTTGATGTCCTCCTTCGCTACCGCCTCGACCTTGTCACGCAGGGTGATGACGCGCTGATCGCGGACGACGCTATCGCCATATTCATTCTCGCCCGCCGCGCCATAGATGATGGCGGCAGCGCAAGAGTGATAGACGCTGAACTTGCCTTCAAGGCCGGTCTGGGGCGTGCGCTTGCCGGTGAGTTCGAGGACAAGCGGATCGACGATGAGATCGATCTTCTTGATGTCTTCCGCCGTCAGGCCATGTTCGTTGCGCAGCTGGATGCAGCCGTCGATCGAGGGATGAATGACGATGCCGCAGGCGAAGGGCTTGTAGGAGTTCAGCGCCGTCTCCCAAACCTTGCCGAGATCGCCCGTGATCTCGTTGAAGTCACGCGAAACGGACATGACATGGGCGAAGCCGCGGGGCGCTTCCAGGACGCGGTTCGAGCTGGTGAAGTTCTGCTTGGCGAGCAAGGCCGAGGCGATGCCGTTCTGGGCCGCGCGGCCGGGGTGGAAGCTCTTGCACATTGTGCCGAACATTTCGCGGAAGCCGGCCGACTGCGTGCCCGCGATGCCAAGCGCCCAGGTCATCTGCTGTTCGTCGAGGCCGAGCAATTTGCCTGCGGCGGCGGCGGCGCCGAACACGCCGGCGGTGCCTGTGATGTGCCAGCCGATGTCATAATGGGCCGGATAGACCGAGTTGCCGATGCGGCATTCAACTTCGATGCCGATGATGAAGGCATGCAGCAACTGCGCGCCGGTCATGGGCTGATATTCGGCGAGAGCCAGAACGGCGGAGGCGATGGGGCCAGCGGGGTGAATGATGGTCTTGAGATGGGTGTCGTCGAAATCGAACACATGGCTCGAGATGCCATTCAGCAGCGCGGCGTGCATCACGTCGAACTGTTCGCGCCGTCCCAGGATCGTCGCCTGCTTGGGGCCGCAGAAGGGCCCGAGGGCGGCGATGGCGCGGTCGAGAGTCTCGTGCTGGGAGCCGCCGACGGCGCAGCCCATCCAGTTCAGGAAGGAGGAGACGCCGGACTGGCGTACTTCTGCCGGAATATCGGCGAGACTGGAGCCGACGATCCAGCGGGCGAGCGTGCGGGTGACTTCCTGTGTCATGGCGGGGTCCTTTTCCATCGTGTTTCGAGTTCTTTGGGCTCAGGGGCATAGCCACATTGGCGCGCAGGAGCAAGGGAGCGGCGCTCGCATTGCATGTGGGGCTGGCGTCTTTATGCTGGCTCGGATCCAAATCAGTCGAGGAAGTCGCCGCGCGATGAATCATCCCCCTCCCGTTTCCCTCGCGATGATTTATGCGCTGTTCTTCCGTATTGGGCTTTTCAGCTTCGGAGGGCAGCTTTCGAGCTGGATTCACCGCGAGGTGGTGCTTGTGCGCGGCTGGATGACCAATGACGAGTTTTTATCCGGCATGGCCCTGTCGCAGATTTTGCCCGGGGTGAACTCCACCAACACCGCGATTTTTGTTGGTCAGCGCCTGCGGGGCGGCTGGGGCGCGACTGCGGCGATCGTCGCCATGCTCTCAGGCCCGTTCTTCGCGGCGATCCTTGCTGCTATTTTTTATAAATGGATCATCGGCTGGGAGGCGACCCAGTCGATCATGGAGGGCGTGGCGGCCGTGGCGCTTGGCATGCTCGCCCGCCTCGGGATTACGGCAGGCCGGGGGGCAGCCAAGGGTGTGACCCCTGCGGTCGCCATGCTCGCGACATTCATTGGGGTCGGCGTGATGCGCTGGCCGATGTTGGGCGTGGTGGCTGTCATTGCTCCGATCAGCGTCATTGTTTGCTACCTTCAGGGGCGCGGCCATGAAGGATGAGAACATCTATCTCGCGCTGGTGACGATCCTTGCGCCGCTCTCCATCGCCGCCATCGGCGGCGCCACGGGCATTTATGCGCCTTTGCAGCATGAGACGGTAGAGCTACGCCAGTGGATGACCTCGCGCGAATTCATTGATCTCTTCGCGATTTCGCGTCTTGCCCCGGGGCCGGGCTCCATGCTGGCGCCGATCATCGGCTGGAATGTGGCGGGCTTCGGCGGCGCGCTGCTGGCGACGGTGGCGCTTTATCTGCCATCGTCCCTGCTCTGTTTTGGCGCTGCGCGCGTGTGGAACCGCTATCGTGGCACGCCTTGGCACAGGGCCATCGAGGCGGGGCTGTCGCCGGTGGCCGCAGGGCTGATCTTTTCAGGCATCCTTGGCTTGTTGCGGCTTGGCCAGACGGGGCCTTTGAGCTGGTTCACCGTCGTGTTGGTCGCCGGGCTTTTGATGTGGCGGCCGAAGCTGCACCCCTTGCTTTTGATAGGCTGCGGGGCGTTGGCGTTTTTCCTGCTGCACGTTGTGGCGCCTTGACGCCAAGATCGGCGGCTGAGATCCAGAAAACTTCGCCCTCGCTTTGCTCCGTGTCGAGCCACAGGAAAGGCAGGTCGGGAAAATCGCTTTCGAGAATTTCCCGGTCTTCCCCGATTTCGCAGATCATGCCACCGCCGACCTCAAGATAATCCGGCGCCTCAAGAATAAGGCGGCGCACGATATCGAGCCCATCGCCTCCGCCCGCCAGCGCCATTGCAGGTTCGGCCGCGAACTCTGGTGACAATTCGCTCATCACCTCTTCGCCGACATAGGGCGGATTGGTGATGATGAGATCATAACGCCGCCCTTTGAGGGGTTTGAAGAGATCGCCATGTAAGAGGTTAATGCGTCCTTCTTGCCCGCTCGCCTTCACATTGATTTGCGCCACCTCCAACGCCGCCTCCGAAAGATCAACGGCATCGACGAGCGCCGCTTGAAAGTGTTTTGCAGCGAGAATGGCGAGGCAGCCGGAGCCGGTGCAAAGATCGAGCACGCTGCTAACCGCGAAAGGGTCAGGGACCAGAGATCCAGGCCCACCCGCGAAATGATCCGTGCGCAGCAACTCGCCGATGAACGAGCGTGGCACGATCACGCGCTCGTCCACATAGAAGGGCTCTGAGCCCACATAGGCCTTCTTGAGGAGATAGGAGGCTGGCTTGCGCGTGGAGATGCGCATCTCGATGAGATCGACGATGCGCTTGCGTTCATCTTGCAGCAGTCGCGCATCCAGAAAGGGCTCGAGCTGGTCGATGGGCAGGTTTAGCGACTCAAGAATTATGAAGGCGGCCTCATCGAGCGCCGTGTGCGTGCCGTGGCCATAAACGAGCCCCGCCGCATTGAAGCGGCTGATGGCCCAGCGCAGCAAATCGCGAAGGGTGAGAAGATCGCGCACAGGCGTGGAGGACGAAGCGGGCATTGCGGGACTCGGGGCTGAAGTGGTTGTGCTTCTTGCAGGCTTGCCGCCCGACTGTCAAAGCGGGCGTCGCCGTCCAAGGGGAACCTGCGGGCGCAGAGGCTGTTTTCCTTTTGCGCTCGCAAAGGAGGACAACCCATGAAGATAGCCACACTTTGTTTCGGCCTCGCCTTGGCCCTTGGGGTCGGCGGCGCCGCGCAGGCGATGCCTGTTTCGGGCGACGCAGGCATAGACACATCCAGCATCACGCTCGTCGCGCAGGGCTGCGGGCCAGGCATGCATCGCGGCCCCTATGGCGGCTGCCGGCCCAATTACGGGCCTCGCGGCTATGGCTATGGACCGCCCCGCAATGTCGGGCCTGGCTGCTTCATGCGTCGCACGCCCTATGGAATGCGCCGGGTCTGTCGTTACTGATCATGCGGCGCCTGACTTTTGTTAGCTGAAGTCAGGCGCGCTGAGATGTGTCGCATGATGGGAACGCGATTTCTCGCATGGCTTGATGGTTTTTTAATCAAATTCACAGAGCCTGCGCGTGGCTCATATGAGTATTGCGTAGGGCCAAAGTTACAACCATCCCGGCGGCGGCCCCCGCCGGGATGGTTTGTATCGCTTCAGGCCGCTGTCTCAAGCTCCGCCGGCGCCATGCGGATCAGGTGATCAAAGGCTGAAAGAGCGGCCTTCGCGCCTTCGCCCATCGCGATGACGATTTGCTTATAGGGCGTGGTGGTCGCGTCGCCTGCTGCGAATACGCCGGGCACAGAGGTCTGGCCACGCTGATCAATCTCGATTTCACCGCGCGGACTCAAGGCCACGACGCCTTTCAGCCATTCAGTGTTGGCGACAAGGCCGATCTGCACGAAGACGCCTTCAAGCTCGATGCGATGGGCCTCGCCCGTCTTGCGGTCCTTGTAGGAAAGGCCGTTCACCTTGGCGCCATCGCCATGCACTTCAGTGGTCTGGCCAGAAGTGATGATCGACACGTTCTTCAGGCTGCTCAGCTTGGTCTGCAGGACTGCGTCGGCGCGCAGACTGACATCGAATTCGATCAAAGTGACATGCGCGACAAGGCCAGCAAGATCGATCGCCGCTTCAACGCCCGAATTGCCGCCGCCGATCACAGCAACGCGCTTGCCCTTGAAAAGCGGGCCATCGCAATGGGGGCAGTAAGCGACACCCTTGTTGCGATACTCGTCTTCGCCGGGCACATTCATTGGCCGCCAGCGCGCGCCGGTGGATAGAATAACCGTCTTTGACTGCAGCACGGCGCCGCTCTCAAGCCTGATCCCGATGAGACCGGAGGGACCGCTGGCGGGGATCAGCTCCACAGCCTTCTGCAGGTTCATGATGTCGACGTCATATTCTTTCACATGCTGTTCCAGCGCCGTGACCATTTTCGGTCCCTCCGTGTGGGGTACGGAGATAAAATTTTCGATGGCCATGGTGTCGAGCACCTGTCCGCCAAAGCGATCGGCCGCGACGCCGGTGCGAATGCCCTTGCGCGCCGCATAGACAGCCGCCGCGCCGCCAGCGGGTCCGCCGCCAACCACGAGCACATCGAAGGGGGCCTTGTGCTTGAGCGCTTCGGCGGCGCGCGCTACAGCGCCCGTGTCGAGCTTGGCGAGGATCTGCTCGAGCCCCATGCGCCCCTGACCAAAGGGTTCGCCGTTGAGATAGATCGAGGGAACCGCCATGACCTTGCGCTGCTCGACCTCTTCCTGGAACAGGGCGCCATCGATGGCGACATGCTGAATGCGCGGGTTCAGCGCGCTCATAAGATTGAGGGCTTGCACGACATCAGGGCAGTTCTGGCAGGACAGGGAGAAATAGGTTTCGAAGCGGAAGTCGCCTTCAAGGGCCTTGACCTGTTCGATGATCTCAGGCGCTTCCTTCGAAGGGTGGCCGCCGACTTGCAGCAAGGCGAGGACGAGCGAATTGAATTCATGGCCCATTGGCAGGCCGGCGAAGCTGGCGCCGATCTCGCTGCCGACGCGGCTGATGCGGAAGGACGGCTTGCGGGCGTCGTCGCCCTTCGTCACTTCGATCTTGTCGCTGAGGGCGGCGATGTCCTGGAGTAGACCCTGCATCTCCTGCGACTTTGCGCTGTCGTCAAGCGAAGCGACCAGCTCGATGGGCATGGTGATTCGGGTGAGATAACCTTGCAATTGGGTCTTCAGATTGGCGTCCAGCATGGCGTGCTCCAGATGTTGCGCCCCGGGCGAGCGCGCCCGCCCGGGGAAGTTTGCGGCTTTAGCCGGTGATTAGATTTTGCCGACGAGGTCGAGCGAAGGAGCCAGGGTCTTCTCGCCTTCCTGCCACTTGGCAGGGCAGACTTCGCCGGGGTGAGACGCGACATACTGCGCCGCCTTCACCTTGCGCAGCAGCTCCATCGCATCACGGCCGATGCCGCCAGCGGTGATTTCGACGATCTGGATCTTGCCCTGCGGGTCGACCACGAAGGTGCCGCGGTCGGCGAGGCCGACGCCCTCGATCATCACGTCGAAGTTGCGGCAGATGGCGCCGGTCGGGTCGCCGACCATCGTGTAATGGATCTTGCCGATGGCGGGCGAGGTGTCGTGCCAGGCCTTGTGGGCGAAATGGGTGTCGGTCGAAACGCTGTAGATTTCGACGCCGAGTTCCTGGAACTTCGCGTAGTTGTCGGCGAGGTCTTCCAGCTCGGTCGGGCAAACGAAAGTGAAGTCGGCAGGATAGAAGAAAACGACTGACCACTTGCCCAGCATATCGGCCTGCGTGACGTCGATGAACTTGCCGCTCTTGTAAGCGCTGGCCTTGAAGGGCTTAATTTCAGTGTTGATCAGTGACATGAGTCTTCTCCGGTTTTCAGGGCAAGCGATCTGGGGTCCCCGGAAACCGTGGGTTTCGGGTGGGTCCGTCCTGCGAGATGGATTGTCTTCAGGAGTGACCTGAACACCAAACGACCATAGCTCCGGTTTCTCATAGGGTAAAATGGGAAGATTCGATGAATTTCATCGGAAAAGCCGATGATCTCCATTATACGTGATCTTGGCTTGAAGCCGTGACGTTTGACGTTACCGGTCGCTGGCGACATCATCAGGCCATCAAAGCGAAGCCTTCGCAGGCGCGCAGGCAAAGGGAAGAAGACATGACTCTATCCATCCGCCGTGTGGTCACTGATCACGACGCCGAAGGCCATTCGCTGGTCCGTTACGACGAAATCACCAGCAATATCGTTTCGCGTCGACCCGGCCATTCGAGCACCGTCATCTGGTCGCATGGCGCCACGCCCGTCGACAATACCGAAGCGGGCGACGGCGGCCTACGCAATGTCGCGGATTGCGCGGCCGATGGCGCGATCTTTCGCGTGGTCGAATATGCGCCCGGCGTCGCGCCGCGCATGCACCGCACCCTCACCGTCGATTACGCCGTCGTCATGGCGGGCGAGATCGACATGGTGCTCGACGGCGGCAAGGAAGTTCATCTCAAGCAGGGCGACGTGCTGGTGCAGCGCGGCGCGGTGCATGACTGGATCAATCGCGGGACGGTTCCCTGCGTCATCGCTTTCGTGCTCATCGCGGCCAAGCCCGTCGAAGTCGCTGGCAAGACGCTTGGCGCTCTGGGCTGAATGGATCGTCTCATGTTGAAGCAAGCAGCTCTTTCATTTCTCCTCTTCGCTGGCCTGTCCCAGACCGCTGTGGCGCAAACGGCGTGGCCCAATGAGCGCGTGGTGAAGATCGTCGTGGCCTCTGCGCCCGGCGGGGGCACCGATACGGTTGCCCGTGTGCTCGCCAACGAATTGTCGAAAACCATCGGCCAGCAATTCATCGTCGAGAATCGCCCCGGCGCGGGCAATGTGCGCGGCAGCGATGTCGTGGCGAAATCGGCTCCTGATGGCTACACGCTTTTGATGTCGGCGAGCACGCTCGCCATCAATCACGTCATGTACAAACAGTTGCCCTATGAAGTCGCGCGCGACTTTGCGCCGATCACGCAGATGGTCACTCTTCCCAATGTGCTTGTCGTGGGCATGGATACGCCTTTTCGCACCTTCGAGGATTTCCTGGCCGCCGCGCGCGCTAAACCCGGCAGCCTCACCTATGGCTCCGCAGGTCTTGGCACCGCGCCCCATATGGCGATGGAGCTCTTGCGCGTCTCGGCGAACATTGACGTCCTGCATGTGCCCTATACGGGCGTGGCTCCCGCCCTCAACGACATCATCGGCGGCCGGGTGACGGGCATGCTGGTGAATTTCCTTTCCGCCAAGCCGCAGATTGACGGCGGAACGCTGCGCGCGCTGGCCATGTCGAGCAGCACGCGCTCGCGCTTCATGCCCGATCTTCCGACGATCAATGAATCGGGCGTGCCGGGCTATGAGGCGATCCAATGGTTCGGCTTGCTCGCCCCCGCAGGAACGCCTGGGCCGATCGTCGAGCGCCTGCAAGCTGAGACTGCCAAGATCCTCGAAACGCCTACCATGAAGGCGCGCCTTGCGCTGGAAGGCGCCGAGCCCATCGGCAACAGTCCGGCTGAATTTTCCGCGCTCATCAAGGCGGAAATGGCGAAGTGGTCGCAAGTCGCCAAAGCCGCGGGAATCAATCCTGAATGAAGGCTTGTCATGCAAAGCGCGGAAAGAGCTTCAGCGCGCTGTTGCGGTTGATCGCTGCCTGCAGCTCCTGCCCATAGCCCAGTCGTTCGAGGCCGGTGACGGTCTTTTCGACCTGCACATAGGGATAGTCGGAGCCGAACAGAATCTGCGAGGGTGGGGCAAGCGCCATCAGCGCGGCCATGGATGATGGGTTCACCGTCGAGTTCGCCACTTCGAAGTAAAGTTTCTTCAAGGTGGCGGGCACGCCTTCTGGCACGCGTTCGGCGATCTTTGGGTTGCGCATCAACTGATCCATGCGCGTGGCGAGGACGGGAACCGGCCCGCCAGCGTGGGAGAAGATGAACTTGATGTCGGGATATTTCGAAACCGTGCCGTTGAAGACGAGACTTGCGACGGCGCGCGCCTCATCGAAGGGCAATTCGAGGATGGAAGAGGGCGCGCCTGTGTTCAGGGTTCCGCAGCAATTGGGCGCGGTCGGATGGATAAAGACCACGGCCTTGCGGCGGTTGAGCTCTGCAAAGACGGGATCAAAGAAGGGGTCGCCCGGCCAGCGGTCGCCGTAGCTTGTGAGGAGATGCACGCCATCCATCTTCAGTATGTCGAAGGCATAGGCGATTTCGGTGAGGCAGCCTTCGATATCGGGCAGCGCGAGCGGAGCGAATGCGCCGAACCTGCCGGGGAAGTCCTGACCAAGCTGCGCCATATATTCATTGCAGACGCGCATGAGCATGCGCGATTCCTGTACATCTCCGAACCAGACGCCGGGATTGCCCAGACAAACGATGGCGGTTGAAATGCCGTATTTATCCATCTGCTCGACGGCGCGTTGCGGCGTCCACTGGGTCATGATCGTTGGCGGATTGTCGGAGCTCGCGAGAATGAAGTCTTTCTTCGCGGCGAACCATTTCGTGGGATAAACGTGGTGATGCACATCGATGCGGCGTGGCGCAGGCGGCGTCTGGGCCAAGGCTTGAGGGGCCACGGAGGCTGCGCCAAGCGCGCCGACGCTTTTCAAAAATCCACGCCGGTTATGGATGCAAAGCCCCGGGCCGCAGCCGTCCTGATCACCCGCGACGGCGTCCGCGCGAAAAAGTCCCATATCGATTCCCCCCAATGCTGAGCGAAGGATAGGAGAGATAGGGGCCCGCGCCAAGGCGTCGCTGACGTTCCGCCTTGGCCTACATCCTGTGCTTCGTCTATCATCGTACTGTGGGGACAAGGAAACGGCAGGGTGACATGAGCGCCTATACTCTCAACAAGATGCTTCGCGAGATCAATCGCGATCCGGGCTCGCGTGAGCGCTATTTTGAAAACGCGGAAGCCTACGCCGCCGATTATGAGCTCTCGGCCGAGGAGCGCAGCGCTTTCCTGTCGCGCGACATCGGCGCGCTTTATCGCTTGGGCGCGCACGGCCTCATCCTTCGCCCCTTCACCTTGTTGCAGCAGATGCCCGAGCCCGAATATCTGCGCTTGATCCGGGAGTAGCCATGCCCATCGTATACGCCTGCGCCGCTTCGCACGCCCCCGGCCTCACCGCCTGGCGCGAGGCCGCCGCTCCCGATCAGCTCGCCAAAGTGAGCGACGCCTTTGAAAAGCTGCGTCAGGGGCTCGCAGCGGCGCGTCCCGACCGGATCGTGCTTCTGACGTCGGAACACTGGACGAATTTCTTTTTCGATCACGTCGGCGCCGTGTGCTTCGGCCGGGCTGAATTCTATGAAGGACCCGTCGAGCCTTGGCTCAAGGTGCCCAAGCACAAGGTGCCTGGCGATCCCGCCCTGTCCCTGCGTCTGCTCGAATATTGCTACGCCAATGGCTTTGAGCCCAGTCACGCGCAGGAGATGAAATTCGATCATGGCAGCATGGTGCCGCTGAGCTTCCTCACCCCCGATTTTAATACGCCTGTCGTGCCGATCCTCTTCAACACGCTTGCGGCGCCACGTTGCCCGCCAAATCGCTGCTTGCAGTTGGGCGAGGTGCTGGGATCCGCGCTCGACGCTGCCCCCGAGCGAATCGCCGTCATCGCCACAGGCGGCATGTCCCATGACCCCGGCGAGCGAAATCACGGGTTCATCGACACAGATTTCGACCACGCTTTCATGGACGCCATGATGAAGGGCGATCGTAGCGCCATCGGCGCCTATACGGATGCGCAGATTCTGGCCGCAGGCGCAGGCGCGATGGAGCTTCTGGCCTGGGTCTGCCTTGCGGGGATCATGCGCAATCGTTTGCCCAGCTTCTCAAGCTATGAGCCGGTGAAACCTTGGGCCACGGGCATCGGCCATCTGCGTTATGATATCGCTGCGTGAATGAAGGGGCGCGGGGCTAGGCTTGCTCGGCTCCCGCCCTAATTAATCTCTCGTGGTGCGTCCTTGGCGTGATGCGTCCTGGGGAGGTCAGACTATGGTGGCGCTCGTCGATCTGCTTCTGGAACTTGGCAAGTCTTCCGAGGCTCCGCTGGAGTTAGAGGACGAGATGCGCGCGCGTCTTGATCCTGCGCTTGTGGATCGTCTGAGCGCATTCAGCGCGGCCCGTAACGTGGCCTTTTCGCAGGCGGTGCTTTGGGCGGTTGAATGTTTCACACTCGCGGCTGCTGAAGAGGCCTGGAGCAGGCTGGCGGACGAGGCCTCGTCCGAGCCGGTGTTTGATTCAGTCGCATTGAACATCGTGCTGGAGCGGTTCCTCTCGCAAAGCCTGGACTTGTCGCGTCAAGGACAAATCGAGGGGCCGCCTTCGCCGCCCGATCCCCGGCGCTTCCGCCGCGTGGCCTGAGTTCAGGCGTCGCCTTCCACGATGCAGCGAAAGCCGACGTGACAAGTTGAGGTGTCGATGGGTTCGGGATGGCGCGCGGCTGGGCGGTAGCGTCTGCAATAGCTAGGGGCGCATAGAAAAGAGCCGCCCTTGAGAACCTTGCGAGGAATCCGGATCCCCGGCAGCGCGGGATCGTAACTGCGTTTCTCGCGTCCCCCGCGCGGATTGCGCGGAATGCAGCAGGCCTTCGGTTCATCCGCGGCATGTCTGGGCTCATACCAGTCGCGCGTCCATTCCCAGACATTGCCGATCATGTCGAAAAGTCCGTAGCCATTGGGCGGATAGTGCCGCACGGGCGAAGTCCGCTCAAATCCATCCTCGCTACTGTTTCGAAATGGAAAGGCGCCCTGCCAGGTATTGGCCATATGGCGTCCGTCCGGAGTAAGTTCATCTCCCCAGGCGAATTCGGCGCCCTCCAGCCCGCCTCTCGCCGCATATTCCCACTGCGCTTCTGTGGGAAGGCTTTTTCCCGCCCAGCGAGCATAGGCTTGCGCGTCGTCATAGGCGACATGCACCACCGGATGGTCGTCGAGCCCATCAATGGACGAAGCGGGCCCATAGGGATGACGCCAGTCGGCGCCGAATTTGAATTTCCACCACTGGCTCCAGTCGTCGAGCGAGACAGGATGGGGCGCGGGGTCGAAGACAAGTGATCCGGCCCGGAGCATGTGCGGCAGCGCCCCCGGATAGTCCTTCGGGTCGGGCTTGCGTTCGGCGAGCGTGACATGGCCAGTGTCGGCCACGAAGGCGCTAAATGCACGATTGGTTACGGGGGCGGGGTCCATCCAGAAGCCGTCGACGATCACGCGGTGAACCGGCGCCTCTTCCGCATAATGCAGGTTCGAGCCCATCAGGAAGCCGCCGCCCGCGATCCAGATCATGTCCGGATGTGTCGCGTTTGCGCGCGTGGCTCGTTGTGAGGGGGCAGCATCGCAAAGGGTCATGGGTTCGGCGCTCCGGCACATCAGAGGATTGAACAAACGTCGCATGAATCTGAGGTGCAGGCTTTCGGCCAAATGGGTCGGCCGCTTACCTATTTAGGCAGATCGAAGTTCGCCGTCGTGTAGCCGAGAATGTTTCAGGCAACTTGCATGGGAGCAGATTACATGAGCGACAAGGATCATACGCGCGCCGCGACACGCCGCGCCATGCTGCTGGGCGGCGCAAGCGTCGCGGCCCTCACGGCCTTGTCGCCGCTTGGCTCAAGCGCGCGCGCCCAACCGCAGCCGCCTGCGCGGCCTGCTGAACAGCGGCGCCCCAACGTTGTCGTCATCATGGGCGATGACATCGGCATCTGGAACATCGGCGCCTATCACCGCGGCATGATGGCGGGGCGCACGCCCAATATCGACAAGATCGCCGCAGAGGGCATGGTCTTCACTGATTATTATGCGGAGGCGAGCTGTACGGCGGGACGCGCGGCTTTCATCACCGGCGAATTACCGATCCGCACGGGCATGACGACTGTGGGGCAGGCGGGCGCTCCCTTGGGCCTGCCGGCCGAGGCCGTCACGATAGCCACCGCGCTTAAGGATCTTGGCTATGCGACCGGGCAATTTGGCAAGAACCACCTTGGCGACAAAAACGAGTTTCTGCCCACCGTGCATGGCTTCGACGAATTCATGGGCTACCTCTATCACCTCGATGCGATGGAGGATCCCTGCCACCCCAATTATCCGCAGGACCTCAAGGCGCAGGTCGGCCCGCGCAACATGGTTCATTCATGGGCTAGCGATGTGGACGACCCCACGGTCGATCCACGCTGGGGAAAGGTCGGCAAGCAGAGAATTCAGGACGCAGGCGAGCTTTGTCCCGTGCGCATGGAAAGCGTCGATGATGAGATCAGGGATCTGGCGCTGGGCTTCATGGACAAGGCCAAGGCTGACAACAAGCCCTTCTTCGTCTGGCTCAATCCGACGCGCATGCACATCGTCACGCATCTGTCGGCGAAATACGAAGGCTTGCGTAATTCCACGAATGGCTGGTCCATTCAGGAAGCGGGCATGGCGCAGTTCGATGATGACATCGGCCTTGTGATGAAAAAGCTGGTGGATCTTGGTGTGGATGACAACACGATCGTCCTCATAACGACCGATAACGGCACCGAGGTCTTCACCTGGCCTGACGGGGGGCAGACGCCTTTCGCCCAAGCCAAAGGCACGGTGATGGAGGGCGGCTTCAGGGCCCCCGCCATTCTCCGATGGCCCGGCAAGACGCCAGCGGGTAAGGTTGAGAACGGCATCATTTCGGGGCTGGACTGGTTCCCCACTTTCCTGGCCGCCGCTGGCGATCCAGACATCGCCGAGACGCTTAAAAAGGGCAAGACGCTCGGCGGGCGCGACTACAAGGTGCATCTCGATGGCTATAACCAGCTCGACATGATCACCGGCAAGGGTCCGTCGAATCGCCATGAGATCTGGTATTTCGGCGAAAGCGAGCTCGGCGCCGTGCGGATCGACGATTACAAATATCGCTTCATTGACCAGCCGTCGGGTTGGTTGGGCGCCAAGGACAAGGTGGATGTGCCCTTCATCACCAATCTGCGCCTCGACCCATTTGAGCGAACGGGTTGGCCGGGAGACGGGACGAAGGTGGGGTCGCAGAATTACTTCAGCTGGTTCCAGTATGAGTTCTGGCGCTATGTCTTCGTCCAGCAGGCGGTCGAAAAGCTCGCCCAGACCGCAATTGATTTCCCGCCGATGCAGAAAGGCGCGAGCTTCAATCTCGACGCCGTGAAGCAGAAAATCGAGGCGGCGAGGGGGGCGATCGCCAAATAGCGGGCGTCAGAGACGCGCGCTCTTGAGCCGCCGTGCGAGCTCGTCCCAGACGGGTTCGTCGGCGGGAACGCCAAAGCGCAGCGCCTGTGGCTGGCTTGCGAAGGCGCGGGCCAAAACGCCGACCTCCGCGAGCTTGCGGAAGGCCGCATGAGCGTCGTCGCATTTGACCCAGCGAAAGAGCGGCGCGCCGCCCGCAGGTCTAAAGCCCGCAGCGCTCAGAAGCTGATCGAGACGCTCGGCGTCCCGGTTGGCGCCGGCGCGGGCCTCATCGAGCCATAGGCGGTCGCTGAGGGCGCGAAGGCCGATCTCGATGGCGGCGCCTGAAACCGGCCACGGTCCGAGCGCCCGGCGCATCCGCGCGGCGTCCTCAGCGCTCGCAAGCGCGAAGCCGAGCCGCAGGCCGGCCAGCCCATAGGCCTTGCCGAAGGAGCGCAGAACGATCAGCCCCGCTGACGGCAGCATGGGCGCGACGCTGGCGTCGGGGCTCAAGAAATCCACGAAGGCTTCGTCCACGATCAGTCGCCCGCCACGCGCGCCGAGCCGCTCGCCGAGATCGACAAGGGTTTGCGGCGCGACCAGCCGACCGTCGGGGTTGTTGGGGTTCACGATGACGGCGTGGTCGAAGGTCGCCAGCGCATCGAGGCTCCCGACCGTCTCAACCTGCGCGCCAGCCTGCGACCAGCACAGTTCGTGCTCCCCATAGGTGAAATCGAGAATCCCGATCCGCTTGGCCGGGAAAAGCAGGGGTAGCAGGCCGATCAGCGCCTGCGTGCCGGGCGCCGCGACGACGCAGGCCGATTCGGCGGCGCCGAACGCCAGCCTCGCCGCCTGTTCCAGCGCGGAGGTCGCATTTTCTTCTGGCAAACGCCGCCACGATGCCGCAGAAATTTCCCCCACCGGGTAAGCTTTGGCGTTGATCCCGGTGGAGAGGTCTATCCACGGTTCAGGCGCGCGGGGGAAAAGCCGCCTGGCTGCGGC
>CANBVC010000040.1 GCA_947372795.1 Beijerinckiaceae bacterium | reverse complement strand
GCTCGACGGGGCCGGGATCGAACAGGGTTTCGACGCTCATTTTCTTCGTGAGATAGCCACGCTTGATGTAGAAATCCTGCATGTCCATGAGGGAGTCGATCTCCACGCGCCCATCGCGATGGATCGCCGTCCATTTCATATCCGCATAGATGGCGCGGTCCTTGATGGCTGAATATTTGACGAAACCGTCGATCATCTCTTCATGCAGAGGCCCGGGTTTCTCAGCATCGAGAAAGCAACGCACGCCTTTGATGTAGGCGACCGTAAAAGCGTCGAGCGCGGCGGCGTTTTTTGCGGCCCAGTCGATATTATACATGAGGCCGCTCACCTCCATGCGCGGCTTCACCATTTCATCGGCATAAAGAAGATGAAAGCCGCCGCCCTGAATCGCCGCTGTGTCGAAGGGGCCGACGAAGACGCCCGCGTCCACCGCGCCTGATTGAATCGCCGCGACTGACTGGGGCATGCCCAGATGCTTGGTTTCGACATCTTCGAGGCTGAGGCCCGCCGTCTCCAGCGTCTTGCCCAGTTCATATTCCGATAAGCCGCCAGCGGCGCTGGTCGCGATACGCAGGCCCTTCAGGTCCTTCGCTCCCTTGACCTTGCCTTCAAGCCCCTTGCGCACCACGATGCTGTGCCAGACTGGCGCTTGCCCGCGATTGACGAAATAGCGTAACGGCAGGCCCTGCGCGGCGCCGTTGAAGAATGAGGCGCTGACACCGCCGCCCATCATGGCGAGATCGCCACGCACCATCAGCGGCGTCATTTCCGAAGCGGTCTTGAAGGGGACGATATCGACTTCGACGTCCTGTTCTTTGAAGTAGCCGCGTTCGATGCCGCAGATCAGTGGCCCATCGCCGATATTGGGCACGGTTCCGATGACGATTTTCGTGGCGGCCGCGGCTTGCTGCGCAACAAGGGCGAGCCCCAGCAGCAGGGCCCATTTCAGACGTTTCATCCCGATCTCCATCGTGGCGAGGAGCCACGTTTTCATCCATCGTAGGCAAGCGGAGAGACGGGGGCAAGTTATGCGCGATTTAGGCGGCGAGGCGTGCTTCGCTTTCGGGCGTGCTGAAGTAGGTGATGTAGCGCGGGTCTATCTCCGCGACCGGCATGATGATGAAGACGTCAGTCGTGCCGAACTGGCGATCGCTCACCGCCTCCGCGCCGATTTTGGCGCCGACGCGTATATAACCCTTGAGCAGGGGCGGTAGTTTCGCCATGGCCTTGCGCGGTTCAAGCTCTGTGGCCTGCGTAGCGTCGATGGCGATGCGGCGGGAGGGCAGCGCCCTTGTCGCCCACAGGTCGTCCGGCGAAGCGGCTGCGCTGAGCCAGGCGAGCGTTGACGCGTGGGGTTCGGGATCAGCGCCGGGCAAGCTCGCGCAGCCGATCATCACATCCACGCGATGGTGGCGCACATAGGTCCAGATGCCGCGCCACAGCAGTTCGAGCACGCGTTTGGCGCGCCATTCCTTGTGGACGCAGGAGCGGCCGAGTTCGAGAAAGTTCTTGTCGGTATGGCGCTCGAGGAGTGGCGCAATGTCGAATTCGCTGGCGGAATAAAAGCCGCCATGGCGCTGCGCCACGTCCTGACGCAGGAGGCGGTAGCAGCCGACGACCTTGGGTTTGCGCCGACCGAAGCGATTGACGAAATCATGATCCACAACGATCAGGTGATCGCAGATACGGTCGAAGGCGCAGAGGTCGCGTCGCGTCAGCGCGCTGCGCGCATCGGCCATGGCGCCGCCCTCTTCATAAAAAACCTTGAAGCGCAGTTTCTGGGCCTTGCGGATGTCGCGTTTGTGCGTGGCGAGGCGCAGTTCGAGCGCGCCGATCCGCCCCAGCGAGGCGGGCAGGCCTTGCAGATCCCGGACAGGCTTGGCGCCAGGAAACAGCGCGATGGTCTGCGGCATGAAATCCCTTGTCGTCCGCCAGGCCCTTGTGGCCGCCTTGTACATATGTCCGCCCTCGTAAGGCCCCTGCTGGCCATGCCGCAAGCTAGAGCATGAGTCGTCGACAGTTTGATGACGGTTCAGGCTGTGATTTTCCAGCTAGCGAGAACCTTTTCGATCATCTCGACGACATCGGCGGGATGGGTGCGCACGACGTCGTGATAGGCGTGCAGCTCGCTCACACTCCAGTCCTTATCGTCGTGCAGGCGCGCTGCGATGGTCTGGAAGGGGCTTGGATTATAGGCCGTGCAAACAGCGTAATGGCGGGGCGGCCACAGATTCGGCTCGGCGCGCGTGGCAAGGTATGGCTCGTTGAAGCAATTGATCGGGTGCGCGGTGAATAGCGGATCGAAGCGGGCCGCATCCGTTGGGCTGCTGTTGGCCGGAGCGCGGCCGCGCGGCACGGAGAGCCCGCCGTCATGGGCCTCAGCCGCCGCCTTCTGCGCGCTCGCGCGCTCGGGGCCTGACATATACCAGGCGCTTTGTCCGCTCTGCGGGACGAAGGCGTCGATATAGATCATGCCCCTGATCCGGGCGATCTCACGGTCCGCCGCGCCGGTAATGACCATGCCGCCATAGGAATGGCCGACAAGGATCACATCCCTGAGATCATTCCAGTGAAGCAGCCCGGCGATGTCAGCCACATGGGAGGAGAGATTGACCTGCGTGGGCGGTATATGGCTGCGCTCGGCGAGGCCCGTGAGGGTTGGCGCATGGACCTCGTGGCCTGCGGCGCGCAAGAGGCTTGTCACGTCATTCCATGACCAGGACCCGCTCCATGCTCCATGCACCAGAACGATGTTCGCCATGACAGTGCTCCCCCGATCGCCTGTAAAACCACCCTCTTTGACAGGGGCCGTTCATTGATTAGGCTGCTTTTCGACAAAGGCAAAGGGAGAACGCCATGAAAGGCAAGATCGGTCTCGAAGAACATTTCGCCATTCCCGATACGCTGATGGATTCGGCGGGCTTCGTGCCGGACGATTATTGGCCTGAACTCGAGGCGCGGCTTTTCGACATCCATGGCAAGCGTCTGGAGCTGATGGACAAGCATGGCATGGAGATGATGATTCTCTCCCTGAACGCGCCCGCCGTGCAGGCCATCGTCGACCCGGTCAAGGCCAACGAAATCGCCCGCCGCGCCAATGATTATCTCGCCGAACAGGTGGCCAAGCGGCCCGACCGTTTCCAGGCTTTCGCCGCTTTGCCCATGCAGGATCCCGACATGGCGATTCGCGAGCTCGAACGCTGCATGAAAGATCTTGGCATGCGCGGCGCGCTGGTGAACGGCTTCTCGCAGGCCAATAGCCCCGAGAACTGCCTCTATTACGACATGCCGCAATATTGGCCCTTCTGGGAGGTCGTGCAGAAGCTCGACGCGCCGTTCTACCTACATCCGCGCAATCCCATCGCCAGCTGGGCGCAGATCTATGAGGGCCATTCCTGGTTGATGGGCCCCACCTGGGCCTTTGGGCAGGAAACTGCGGTTCATGCCTTGCGACTGATGGGCTCGGGCCTTTTCGACGCTTATCCGCATCTCAAGATCGTGCTTGGTCATATGGGCGAGGGTCTGCCCTTCAGCATGTGGCGCGTCGACAATCGCAACGCCTGGGTCAAGACCACGCCGAAATACAAGGCCAAGCGCCGCATCGCGGATTACTTCCACGAGAATTTCTGGCTGACCACTTCGGGCAATTTCCGCACCCAGACCCTGATCGACGCCATGCTGGAGGTCGGCTCCGACCGGATCCTGTTCTCGACTGACTGGCCCTTCGAAAATGTCGACCACGCCGCCGACTGGTTCGATACGGCCTCGATCAGCGAGGCTGACCGCGTCAAGATCGGCCGCACCAACGCCCAGAAGCTCTTCAAGCTCGGCAACGAGTAGATCAGGCCGCGCGCGCTAGACCCTGCAGCTGTGTGCGATAGCTCAGGGCCTCAGCAAGATGCAGTCGCCCGACCTCAGCCGCGCCATCGAGATCTGCGAGGGTGCGGGCGAGTTTCAGCACACGGTGATAGCCGCGCGCGGAGAGCCGCATGCGCTCGGCTGCATCGCGCAGCAGGGCGAGGCCGCCCGCATCCAGCGCAGCGGCGCCCTCGATGACGCTAGGCGGTGCGGCGGCGTTTGTCGCGACGCCGGGCAGACCCATGGCGCGGTAACGCTCCGTCTGAATGGCTCTGGCGGCCGCGACGCGCTCGGCGACCTCCGCCGAGCCTTCCGAGGGCGCGGGCAAGATGAGATCAGCCGCCGTCACCGCGGGCACATCGATCGACAGATCGAAGCGGTCGAGCAGGGGGCCTGAAATACGCGCCTGATATGTGGCGATGCAGCGCTCGTTAGGCTGTCTGCGGCAGCTGTAGCCCGGGTCCGTCCCATGGCCGCAGCGGCAAGGATTCATCGCGCCGATGAGCTGGAAACGCGCCGGATAAGTCACCCTTGCATGGGCCCGCGCTATGGCGACTTCGCCCGCCTCGAGCGGTTGGCGCAGACTGTCCAGCGCCTGAGGCTGAAACTCGGGAAATTCGTCAAGAAACAGCACGCCGTTATGGGCGAGCGAGACTTCGCCTGGCCGGGCCTGCGAGCCGCCGCCCACAAGCGCCGCCATGGAGGCGGAATGGTGGGGCGCGCGGAAGGGCCGGGCGCTGGTGAGCCGTCCGCCCGCAAGCTCGCCCGCCACCGAATGGATCATCGAGACTTCGAGCAATTCACGCGGGCTAAGCGGTGGCAGAATGGAGGGCAGGCGCGCGGCGAGCATGCTCTTGCCCGAGCCCGGCGGGCCGCACATCAAGAGATTGTGCCCGCCCGCCGCCGCGATCTCGAGCGCGCGTTTGGCGCTTTCCTGCCCCTTGATGTCGCGCAGGTCGGGCTGGGCCGCCTGCGGCGCGCGCACCGCTGGAGCAGGCCGCGCCATGACCTGCGACCCCTTGAAATGATTGGCGAGCTGTATGAGGGAGCGCGGCGCCAGAATGTCGAGATCAGCGGAGGCCCATGCCGCCTCTGGCCCGCAATCGAAGGGGCAGATGAGGCCCTGTCCGCGCGCATTGGCGGCGACCGCCGCCGGCAGGGCGCCCGCCACCGCCGTGATGGCGCCGTCGAGCGCAAGCTCCCCGATGATCGTGTAGCGCTCCAGCGCGTCATGGGGGATGGCGCCTATGGCTGCCATGACCCCGAGCGCAATGGGCAGATCGTAATGGCTGCCCTCCTTGGGCATGTCGGCGGGGGCGAGGTTGACGGTGATTCGCCGCGCCGGCAGGGCGAGGCCCGAGGCGTTCAGCGCCGAGCGCACCCGCTCGCGCGATTCCGCCACCGCCTTGTCGCCAAGGCCCACCACACTGAAGCGCACCTCGCCGTTCGAAATCTGCACCTGCACATCGACCGGCCGCGCCTCGATGCCCTGGAATGCGACCGTTGCGACCCGTACCACCATCGCCAGACCCCCGCGTTACCCCAAGCTAACGCGACAACCTGACCTTGGCAAGAACATTAACGGAACATCACGCCTTGCCGCCGCCTTCGCCGCTTTCGTGAAGCGCGCGCAGGGCCTCGCGCCAGGTGGGATAGGCGAGCTCCACGCCCAGCTCCTCTTTCATCGCGCGATTGGAGACGCGTTTGCACTCCCCGTAGAAGCTACGCGCCATCGGCGACAAGGCTGCGGTTTCGAAGGCTTGTTCGGGCGGCGGCTCAATGCCCATGAGTTGCGCTGCATGGGCCACCACATCCTGCGGCGCTGCGGGCTCATCATCGGTCACGTTCCAGGTGCGTCCGGGAAGGCCGCTTTCGAAACAGGCTGCGATGGCGCGCGCGATGTCCTCCACATGAATCCGATTGAAAACCTGCCCGGGCTTTACGATGCGTTTCGCCGTTCCCGCGCGCAGGTTGACGAAGGCGTTGCGCCCCGGCCCGTAGATTCCGGACAGGCGCAGCACATGGGCGGGCTTGTTTGCGCGCGCGCCAAGATCAAGCCATGCGTCCTCGGCTTTCAGACGCCAACGGCTGCGTTCATTCGTCGGCTCGCAATGCGTCGTCTCATCGATCCATGCGCCGCCGTGATCGCCGTAGACGCCGATGGTGGAGAGATAGACGATGCGTTTGATTTTTGAGCGCGCGATGGCTTCTTCGAATTTTGAAAGCACGGGATCGCCGCCCTCCTCCGGCGGCGCGGAAACGAGCAGATAGCGCGCCTGTGCAAGCGCGGGGCTGATGCGCACGTCAATCGTCTCTCCAAAGGCGACGACTTCACAGGCATCATTGGTCAGTCGCGCCGCCCGCGCTGGGTCGCGGACGCTCGCCATCACCGGCGCATAATGCGCGCCATAAAGACGAACGAAATGCTGCGAGGAATAGCCGTAGCCGAAGATCAGGAGGCTCATGGAATCATCTCCCTGCACGCCCATTCCGCGCGCACGTCAGGATCACTTTCATTTGCGCCATAAGATTGCTTTAGCGCCTCGAATTCTGCGTCATCACAAAGCTGCGCCAGCGCCCAGACGGCCATGGCGCGCACGAGCGGCGAGTCGTGAGAGAGCCGCGCTTCGAGAAGCGGCGTTAAAGTGGCGTCATTCGCATTGCCGATGGCGATCAGCACATTGCGCAAAAAGCGGGCGTGGCCGATGCGCTTGATCGGCCCGCCTGCAAAAAAGTTGCGAAACGCTGCGTCGTCGAGCTGAACGAGTTCAGCCAGATTCGGCGCTTCGAGATCAGCGCGCGCAACGAGTTTCGCCTCACGCGCGTCTTGCGCGAATTTATTCCATGGACAGGCTGCGAGGCAGTCGTCGCAACCA
This sequence comes from Beijerinckiaceae bacterium, assembly GCA_947372795.1. Taxonomy (GTDB): domain Bacteria; phylum Pseudomonadota; class Alphaproteobacteria; order Rhizobiales; family Beijerinckiaceae; genus Terripilifer. Next base: position 10,727 of record CANBVC010000040.1, on the reverse strand, counting down.
TAAATACGATTGCCAAGCGCCGCGCGAAATTCAGAAGCGATATGTTCCTTATGTTCAATGGTGAGATAGGAAATGCAACGCCGCGCATCGAGTTGATAGGGCGCGGGGAAAGCCTTTGTAGGGCAGGCGTCGAGACAGGCGTGGCAGGAGCCGCAATGGTCGGCATCCCGCGTATCGGGTTCAAAGTCGAGCGTGGTGAAGATCGTCGCGAGAAAAAGCCATGAGCCGAAGTCGCGCGAGACGAGATTGGTGTGTCGGCCCTGCCAGCCAAGGCCCGCTGCTTCCGCGAGGGGCTTTTCCATCACAGGCGCCGTGTCGATGAATACTTTCACATCGCCCTCGCCCGCCTGCGCGATGAGCCATGACGCCAGCATTTTCAGCTTGCCCTTGATGACGTCGTGATAATCGCGATGGCGCGCATAAACGGAGATATTGCCGGCTGATTTGTCCTGAAGCGTCGCGAGCGCGTCGCCCTGCGGCCCATAGTTCACGCCAAGCACAATAATGGAGCGCACCTCGTCCCAGAGCACGCGTGGATCAGCGCGCCGCTCCTGCGTCTGCGCCATCCAGTCCATATCGCCCTGAGCGCCGCGCGCAAGCCATTCGCGCAAGCGGGCGGGGGCTTGCGGTATGGCGTTCGGCTTCGTCACCCGGCAAAGATCGAAGCCAAGCTCATTGGCTTTTGCATTAAGTTTCTGGCGCAGCCGCGGCGTCAGAAGTCGAGGTCCGCATAGCTGTCCGCGGGCGCCATCCCCGGTAGGCGATCCGCGAGAATCGTTCGGAACGAGGGGCGTGACTTGATCCGCGCGTACCAGTGCTTCGCCGCTTCGTCCTCGCCCCATGGAACGTCGCCCAAATAGTCGATGCAGGACAGATGGGCGGCGGCCGCAAGGTCCGCATAGGAGAGCTTGTCTCCCGCAAGCCAGTTGCGCTGACCCGCCAACCATCCGATGTAGCGCATATGATAGCGGATATTCTGGCGCGCCGCGCGCACCATCTGCATATCAGGGGCGCCGCCGCCAAGGTCGGTGGGCATATAGCGCTTGTAGATCTTTTCCGTGACGAGCCAATTGGAGACTTCGGCGAAGAATTTGCCGTGAAACCATTCCATCAGGCGGCGCACTTCGATGCGTCCGAGCGGATCGTCGGGCAGCAGGCGCCTTTCACCCAGAGCAAGGCCGCGCGTCTCATCGAGATATTCGGCGATCACGGCGGCGCCGGGCACGGAGGGCGTCGCTTCCTCGACCAGAACAGGCGTCTGTCCGGTAGGGTTCAGGATGAGGAATTCCGGGCGTCGTTCGAAGGCGCGCTCCTCGATGAGGCGCGGCTCAAGGCCATATTCGGCGAGCACGAGTCGCACGAAGCGCGAGTGCGGGCAGAAGGAATGATGATAGAGCGTCGCCATGGGGCTGTCGCAACTCACCTGATGAGATGGAAGGCCGCTCCGTATAGGCGAGGCGCGACGCGCGGACAACAGACTTCCGCCTTCTGGGCGCAAGGCCCTCCCATATGGTGAAGGCTTCGTTAAATCGTCTTTTCCAGAGACGTGCAGAGGTCTGCGATAATGCAGCGTTCGCAGGCCGGTTTGCGCGCCTTGCAGATATAGCGCCCATGCAGGATCAGCCAGTGGTGGGCGTGCAGCCTGAAAGGGGCTGGAATGACGCGTTCAAGCCCAAGTTCGATCGCAAGCGGCGTCTTGCCGATGGCGAGGGGGATTCTGTTCGACACGCGAAAGAGATGGGTGTCGACGGCGATGGTCTCCTGACCAAAAGCCATGTTCAGCACCACATTGGCGGTCTTGCGGCCAACGCCCGCCAGCGTCTCCAGCGCCTCGCGATTCTGGGGAACTTGTCCGCCATGGTCGCGGATCAGTTTTTCGCAAAGCAGGATGACGTTGCGGGCCTTGGCGCGAAAGAGCCCGATGGTCTTGATGTGGTCGCGAACTGTGTCTTCGCCCAGCGCCAGCATTTTTTCCGGCGTATCGGCCACAGCGAAGAGGGCGCGCGTCGCCTTGTTGACGCCAACGTCCGTCGCCTGAGCTGAAAGCACCACGGCGACCAGCAGGGTGAAGGGGTTCACATACTCCAGCTCGCCCTTGGGCTCGGGATTGGCCTTCTGGAAGCGACTGAAGATTTCGTAGATAGCGGCGGCGCTCACGACGCGCCGAACACGGGGTTTTTTCGCCGCGGGCTTTGCGGTGGGCGCCTTGGTTGCGGGTGCGCTTTTTTTACGCGCCGCCGCGCTCTTCAAAACTGCCATGGAAGCTTTATAACTATGAGCTGAACCGCAACCAAGCCCCGCGTTTCGCCATGATTGATCCTTGTGACGAGCTGATTTTCCGCACGCGCATCAAGCCCCATCGTTCGCTCGATGGGCGGGGCTTTCGGCTGTTGCTGCTGATTTTCGCGGGTTGCTGCACGGTCTCCAGCATTCCTTTCATCGTTCTGGGCGCCTGGCCTGTGGCGGGATTTCTCGGTCTCGACATCGTGTTGCTCTATGGCGCCTTCCGCCTCAACTATCGCGCGGCGCGCGCCTATGAGGATGTCTCCGTCACGCCGGTCGAACTTAATGTCGCGCGGGTGAGCGCGGCGGGCAGGCGGCGCGAATGGCGGTTCAGCCCCGGCTTTGTGCGGCTGGAGCGGCAGGAGATGGAGGATTTTGGCGTCACCCGCCTTGATCTCGTCTCGCGTGGGCGCAAGGTCGAGGTTGCGGCGGCGCTGGGGCCGCAGGCGCGGGCGGATTTCGCCCGTGATCTTTCGCTGGCTCTGGCGCAGGCGCGGCGGGGGCCGCGATTCTCCTGACACCGGCTTTCGGGTGGCTTCGCGCCTCAATAGCGCGCATCTAGGCGCTCAGGAGGCGTCCATGCTGAAACTTGAAGAGGCCGCGAACAGCGCATCGCCCATGGAGCAGGCGGCAGATGACTATGCTCATGTGCGGCGCGTCATCGCTTTTCTTGGCGATCACTGGAAGACGCAGCCCTCCGTCGGCGAGATGGCCGCTCAAGCGGGCCTGTCGGAATCTCATCTGACCCATCTCTTCAATCGCTGGGCGGGGCTCTCGCCCAAGGCTTTCCTGCAAGCGCTGACCTTGGATCATGCGCGGGCGCTGCTGCGCGATAGCGCATCCTTGATGGACGCCTCTTTTGAGGTTGGTTTGTCAGGGCCGGGGCGGCTGCATGATCTTTTCATCACACATGAGGCTATGTCGCCGGGCGAATACAAGGCGCGTGGGGAGGGCCTGACGCTAGCCTATGGCTGGCACGCCTCTCCCTTTGGCGAGGCCCTGATGGTGGCGAGCGGGCGGGGTCTGGCGGGGCTCGGCTGGGTGGATCTGGGCGCCGATGGAGACCTTGAGGCCGCGCGCGCCGTCGCCCTCGCCGATATGGTCCGCCGTTGGCCGCGCGCCCGGTTCACGCATGATGAGGCCGCCACCGCGCCCTATGCGCAGCGAGTCTTCGACCCCTCCTGCTGGCGCTCTTCCCAGCCGCTCAAGGTGGTGCTGATCGGTAGCGCCTTTGAGGTCAGCGTCTGGCGAAGCCTGCTCACCGTCCCGCTTGGCGCCGCCACGACCTATTCGGCGCTGGCGGGGCGCATCGGCAAGCCGCGCGCCGCCCGCGCCGTGGGGGCTGCGGTTGGGCGCAACCCCGTGTCTTTCGTGGTGCCCTGCCACCGGGTGCTGGGCGCCTCGGGGCAGCTCACCGGCTATCACTGGGGCCTTGCGCGCAAGCAGGCGATCCTCGGCTGGGAGGCGGGGCGGGTCAAATAAACATATATTTTCCGTATAATTATTAATAATGCAAAGCTCACTTGTGTTATTATCTCATTCCGCCTATTCTTTTCCCCACGCGCCGATTTGTGCTTGCCGCTTGCGGGCGCGGTTAAAAATGCAGCTAAAGCGCTGGAGAGCCCCCGAGGGGCTGCGTCCACGCCCCTTTGGAGTAAAGATCATGGTTCTGACGCGCCGTTCCTTGGCTGGCCTCGCCGCCGGCATCGCCCTCTCCACGCTCACCCTTGCGCCAGCTATCGCGGCGCCGAGCGAAATCCGCGTCGACTGGGCGACCTATAACCCCCTGTCGTTGGTGCTCAAGGAGAAGAAGCTTCTCGAGAAGGAATTCGAGTCTGACAAGATCGCCGTGCGCTGGGTCTTCTCTGCGGGCTCCAACAAGGCGCTGGAATTCCTCAACGCGGGCTCCATCGACATTGGCTCGACCGCCGGCGCCGCCGCGCTCATCGCCAGGCTGAACGGCAACCCGATCAAGGCGGTTGGCGTCTTCTCACGCCCCGAATGGACGGCGCTCGTCACCCGCGTCGACAGCGGCGTGACCAAGCCCGCCGATCTCAAGGGCAAGACCGTCGCGGTCACGCGCGGCACCGATCCCCATATCTTCCTCGTGCGTGCGCTCGACAGCGCCGGCCTAACCGAGCGCGACGTCAAGCTCGTCCTGCTGCAGCATGCCGATGGCAAGACCGCGCTGCTGCGCAAGGATGTCGACGCCTGGGCGGGCCTTGACCCGATCATGGCGCAGGCCGAAGTTGAGGAGGGCGCGAAACTCTTCTTTCGCAAGGCCGAAGACAATACCTGGGGCGTGCTTAACACGCGCGAGGAATTCGCCCAGCAAAATCCGCAAATCGTGGCGCGCGTGCTGAAGGTCTATGAAGAGGCCCGTCAGTGGGCGCTCAAGAACCCCGATGAGCTGAAGAAGCTGCTTGTGGCCGAAACCAAACTGCCTGACGCCGTCATCGCCAAGCAGCTTGAGCGCACGGACCTCACCAACAATTCAACCAGCATCGCGTCGACGAAGGACCCCATCCTCGCTGCAGGCCTCGCCCTGCAAAAGGCGGGCGTCATCGAGGCGAAAGAAGATGTTAAGGGCGGCGTCGAGAGCTTGATCGACACGCGCTTTGCGGTTTCGCCGAAGTAAGCTTAAAACCCCGGCGGCGCCTCCCCCGCCGCCGGAGATGAACCGCTGATGAGCGACATGCCGATCGCCCGTAAAACGACTGCCCGCATGCCTGCGCGGTCAGTATCGGCGCGCCTCGGCGGCGGGTTTGTCTATGGGCTGCTGCTTCCGCTCGCCGCAGCAGTCATCTACGAGGCCGCCTTTCGTGCCGGTCTCGTGCAGGCGCGTCTTTTGCCGCCGCCTTCGCGCATTGGCGAAACTTTGTGGAAGCTCGCCTCCAGCGGCGCGCTGACCACCCATGTCATAGCCACTTTGCTGCGCGTCGGGCTGGGCTTCGGCCTTGGCGCGATCATAGGCGTCATGCTGGGCGCGCTGACGGGGTCTTCCACCCTCGCGCGTCGCCTTCTTGATCCCACGCTGCAGGCCCTGCGCGCCATTCCTTCGCTGGCCTGGGTGCCGCTGTTCATTCTGTGGCTGGGGATTTTTGAGCCTTCCAAGATTGCGTTGATTGCGGTGGGTTGTTTCTTCCCCGTCTATCTTGGCGTCATGGGCGCCATCGCTAATGTCGATCGCAAGATCGTCGAGGTGGGCCGGGCATTCCGCCTGTCGCGCCTCAAGCTGGCGCGGCGGGTTCTTTTGCCCGCGATCCTGCCCGATACAGTCGTCGCCCTGCGGTCGGGACTGGGGCTTGGGTTCATGTTCGTGGTCGCGGCCGAGATCATGGGCGCGTCCGAGGGGCTTGGCTATCTGCTAGTCGATGGCCAGCAGCTGGGCAAGCCCGACCAGATCCTTGCGGCGATTCTCTGCTTCGCCGTTCTGGGCAAGGCGGCCGACTGGTTGATCCTTGTCGCCACAAGGCCCCTGCTGTCATGGCAGGATTCTTTCGCGCGGAGCGGCTGACATGCTTTCCCTTGCGCATCTCGACAAGGTCTATCCCAACGGCGCCCATGCGCTGGACGATGTCAGCCTCGATGTGGGGGCGGGCGAGATCGTCGCGCTGGTTGGCGGCTCGGGCTGCGGCAAGACAACCCTGCTGCGCCTTGTCAGTGGGCTGGAAGCGCCCACGCATGGCGAGGTGCGGGTCGATGGCGAGGCCATCTCGGCGCCCCATCCTGCGGTCGGCTTCGTCTTTCAGGAGCCGCGCCTGCTGCCCTGGCTCAGCGTGGCTGAGAACATCGGCTTCGGCCTTGAGCACCTGCCCGCAGGCGAGCGCCGCGACCTTGTCGAGGAGGCTCTGCTGAAGGTCGGTCTGGCGGGCTATGGGTCGCGTTGGCCGCGCGAGCTTTCCGGCGGTCAGGCGCAGCGTGTGTCGATCGTGCGCGCGCTGGTGACGCGGCCGAAGGTGCTGCTCATGGATGAGCCCTTCTCAGCCCTCGACGCCCTCACCCGGGCCACCCTGCAGGACCATCTGATCGCCCTTTGGGAGGCGAGCCAGCCGACTTTGCTGCTCGTCACCCATGATGTTGAGGAAGCCGCCGCGCTGGCGGACCGTGCGGTGGTGATGCAGCCGCGCCCGGGGCGCGTCTTCGCAGACATTCCGATCGCCCTGCCGCGGCCTCGCGACCGGCTGTCGTCGGGATTTGTGGAGGCGAAGCGCGCGGTGCTTGCTGCGCTTGATGGCTCATTGTCCCAGCCGATTGGCGGCAGGACGTCCAGCGATTCGCAGGCGCCAGCTGGTTGGTGGTGATCTCCCGCCTCTTATGGCTGCGCTGAAGTAATAGAATTATTTATGGTTTATTTTATTAATAATCATGCGTTTATATGGCTACGTTGCAGATTAAAATCTATTATATTTTAATATTCTTACGTTACGTTATGTATTTATACTGTTGACAACGAGAGTTAAGAACTAACATAATTTATATATGCTAAAGACATCGATAGATACGCCCAATCGGGTCCGCGTTTACTGGGATGGCGCAGCGCTTCAGGCCTATGCGGAGGCGCGGGGCGATTTGTCGCTGAACTGGCTCGATCTCGGGGCGCTGGCCTGTCCCGGCGGGGTCAGCGCGGGAACGGTCTGGATCGCGCCGGGCGATCCCTCGACCACGGCCCAGCGAGACGCGGATCTTGCCTATGAGCGGGCCTTGCGCGCCATGGGCGTTGATTGCCGCATGCCGCTCGGCGGCGGGTTTGACACCGAATGTCTGCGTTGCGGCCATGGCTGGCGAGACATGCGTGCCTCTTCCGAAATGGCTTTGGCCCTTGCGGTCCTGACTGATGCGGTGGAGGACGCTTGGGATGTCGCCTTTGTTTTCGCCGGCGAGCGGGCCATCAGGGCGATCAACGCTACGCTCGGGCGTCTGTTTCCCGCAAAGCGTCTGGGACGCGTGACCTTCGGCCCATCTCTGCGCTTGCGGCTTGGCGCGGGAACCCTCGCCGTTCGCCCAGGCCATCTTGAAGCCGCTCGCCTGCCGCCTGTGGTGCGGACCGAGGGCGGGGCCTTGATCGGCCAGCCGGTCATTTGGCGCAGTCAGCCGCCATTGCAGCAGCAGTTCATCCAGTCCGCGTAAGAGGAGGGGACCATGTCCGGGTTGCAGGATCGCGATGCAGACGAGATCCGGGATCTGCTTGCGCAGGGGCGGCGTCTGCGGCGGGCGGGTTATACATTGGACGAGACGCTGGATCAGCTCAGCCTCGATGAGCTGACCTGGTATCGTTATCAGGCGGAATATGGCGCGCTCGCTCATGAGCAGTTGCGCCGGTTGCGCAAGCTCGAGGCCGAGAACCAGCGCCTGCGCCTTTCCGTCTCGCAGCTCATGCTCGAAAAGCTCGCTCTTGAGGAAGCCGCCTGGAGCGCCTCAGTCACTTCCTCGGCTGCGTGAGACGCATATCAATCCGCGCCAGGCAGCGCCTTCAGGCTTTCGATGATTATCTCGCGGTTTTGACCAAGAGCGACGCCATGCTCGCGCGCAAGCTCATCGAGGCGCGCGACGCCGACCGCCGTCAGGGTCAGCAAGACCCGCCGCTTGTCGATGGGATCGCTCTCACGATTGATGAGCCCAGCCAGTTCGAGACGGCCAGCCAGTTCGACGGCGCTGTGATGCTTCAGGATAAGCCCTTCGGCGAGCGCGCCGACGCTCATGGAATGGTCCTTTGAGGCGCGAATCGCCAGCAGCGCCTGAAAGCGCTGGGTCGTCAGGCCCGATGCTGCGCAGATCTGCTCGCTGTCGGCCATGAGTTGGCGAAGCGCATGCCGGAATCCCGCCAGTGCGATGTAATGCGCGTCGTCCATCATTTGCTGCGGTTTTTTTGACTTCGCCTTCATTTGAACCTGCATCAGGTGTGCTTGCCGAGCAACACAACCAGAAATTGAATTTTGTCCCCTGTAGAAGCTGTTTCCAGTTCCACAGATCTATCGTACCACGATACAAGATACATCGTGTCCCGATATGTCTCCGCACCGGCGGTCCTGCCCTGCGGCCATGTGGATGGAGAACCATTCACAGCGGGTCTTTCACACTGGAGGTAACTATGAAGCTCGTAAAGAGCCTTCTCCTCGGTTCCGCGGCGGCGATCGCCGCAGTGGCCGGCGCAGACGCTGCGGATCTTCCCACCAAGAAGGCGGCGGTCGTCAATTACGTCAAGATTTGCGACGCCTATGGCTCCGGCTTCTTCTATATTCCCGGGACCGATAGCTGCGTGCGTCTCGGCGGCTATGTGCGTGCTGAATATCAGTATGTGCCTGGTCAGGCGGTCTATCAGCTAGGCGTGCCCGCTACGCCGGCTCCCACTCTGCCGGCCCCTGGTCTTTTCATCCAACCAGCCGATGCGCAAAGCTCGACGGGTTTTGAAGTGCGCGGCCGCATCGACGTCGATGCGCGCACGCCCACCGATCTGGGCACTGCGCGCACCTTCATTCGCCTGCGCGGCGCCAACACCAGCGGCGTGCGCAACGCAACGATCGTCAACAATGCCTATTATGGATTCTCCGACGCCTCGACCACGGGCCTCACGGTGGAATCAGCCCTTGTGCAATGGGCGGGCTTCACCTTCGGCATCGCGCCTGAAAATTACGCGATGATGCCCTCCTTCATGTACCATTCAAATCCCTGGACGGGCTTCCCCAATGGCATGAAGCAGATCGCATATACGGCGACATTCGGTGGCGGCTTCTCGGCCACCATCGCCCTCGAAGATTCCAAGGACATGAACAACAACCAGATCGCGATCGATCGTCCTTCGACCGCAGCAGTGCTGGTGAGCAATCTTCGTTTAGATCAGGGTTGGGGCTTCGCCGCCATTCACGGCATGATCGGCAACAATTCGATCTATACGAATTCGACCGTCAACACATCCTCGACCAATTCGTTCGGGGTGTTTACAGCGCCAGCGTCGCCCGCCTCGACGGTCACAACAGTGACGACCTTCCCTCAGATCGGTCCAATCATCGGACAGCAGGATTATCTGGGCTGGGGCGTCGGCTCCACCGTCAGTTTCCGTCTGCCCATGCTCGCGGCCGGCGATCAGGTCTGGTTCACCGCCAACTATATGCGCGGCATGCTTGGCGCCATCGCTTCGGCCGGCGGCTTGAGCGTGGTGAATTCCAGCGCCTCTGACAAGCGTCTGATTGGCGGCATCACCCGTGTGGACACCAACATCGTCCCCGTTGCGGCTGGTGTTCCTGCTGGCGGCAAAGCGCTGTTGACCGGCGCAGACACCACCACCGGATTTAACATCGCCATGGCGATGACCCATTTCTGGGCGCCGCAGTGGCGCTCGAATTTCACGGCCGGCTATGTCGAGGTTAATCCGCCCAGTGTGCAGAACGCCAATGTGGGCCTGCAATGGGGCCGGGGTGAACTTTGGGAGATCGCGGGCAGCATCATCTATTCGCCGGCGCGTGACTTCGACATCGGTCTGGAATTCCAGTACGCCAATCTGAAGAACAATCTTCAGAATGCAAACCTCGCGCCCGCGTTCTGGGTGAATGCAGGCAGACCTGGCCTCAACGAGGATAACTGGTCGACGAAGCTGCGCGTCGAGCGCACCTTCTGATCCACATTCCCTTTCCCAATGAACCCCGGCGCCCGCGCGCCGGGGTTTTTGTTTGCAGACCTCGGCGGCTGACAAGCGGCGTGGGAGCGTGTTAGCCTGCGACATACGGGTCGATACAGGCCCGACCGCCGGGAAACGCCATGAAAATCGGGACAGCCGAACCCAACAGCACTTTCTTGACGCAGGGCCTCGCTCTCGCCGCCGTCTTCGAGAAGGCGTGCCTGCGGCCGATCGAGGTCCTTGAGGCGCGATCCGCCAGCATCGAGAACGCCGAGAGTCTCGCCAAGGGCGATATCGATTACGGTTTCATGGCCGCGAACTGGATCGGTCGGGCGCTGCGCGGCGAGGCCCCTTTCAGGGCGCCGACACAATTGCGCATGGTCGCGCCCATGAATCTCGGCCCCATGTTCTTCATCGCTCCCGCAGGCTCCGAGGTGACGACCGTGGGAGAGCTGCGCGGCAAGCGTGTTTCGGTGGGACCGGCTACCAGCGGCACGGCGCAGCACGCTCGCTGCATCTTCACCGCCCTTGGCATGAGCTTTGACGATTTCACGCCGCTTTATATGGATTTCGCCAGCGGCGCTGAGGCGCTGCAGAATGGCGAAATCGACGCGCAGCTGCAATGCCCGATCCCCAACTGCACCATGAATGCGCTTGATGCGACCTTCGATTTGCGGGTGCTCGATTTCGCCGATGGAGGGCTTGAGAAAGTACTCGCGGCATATCCGGTTTACGGTTGCGCGGTGATGCGCAAGGGCCAGCTGCGGGGCCTTCATGCGGACAGCCGCCAGCCCGGCGTTCGCAATGTGCTGGTGACACATGCGCGCCA
>CANBVC010000039.1 GCA_947372795.1 Beijerinckiaceae bacterium | reverse complement strand
AGCTCCGCCCGCACGCGCGCCGCCAGCGCCCGGTCGGGGGTGATGAGCGAGCAGGTCTTGCCTTCGCTCTCCAGCGCCTCGCGCATCAGGAGCGCGATGGTCAGCGCTTCCTCGCGGTCATCGGCGGCCTCAATGAGGGTGATGTCTTCCAGCGCCAGCGCCACGGCGCCGCCATTCATGCGCTCGGGGAATGTGCGCCAAGCGTCGGTCGTGTCGGCGGGGCGCAGGGCCTCGCTCAGCAGCTGCCGGCGCGCCTGCAAGGCGGGGTCGGGGCGCCCGATCTCCACCACATCCTCGCGCGTGGCACCGATGGTCTCGAGCAGCTTGCTCAGCATCATTTGCGGATGGCCGGCGCAGGCCTCGATGCGCTGCGCCGGATCGCCGGGAATCGTAGCCCATGTGGCCTCATCAAGCCATGTGTCGAGGCCAGGCAGCACCACCGCGCCCATAGGCGCACGTGCAAGCGCCGCCAGCAGGCGGGCGGTGGAGCGGTTTGTTCCGGTCGAGCCGATCGCGACGACGGGTTCATCCGCCCGCGCCATAAGCCGCGCGATCTCGCCATCGATCAGGCGCACCTGTCGCTCGGCGCGGTCCATGCGCTGGATTTCGCGCAAATGGTCCGGCCAGATGGTCGTGGCGATGCGCAGGAACTTGAGGGTCAGCTCCCAGTAATGGTCGAACTCGCGCGGGGCGAGGGTTTCGAGCTTCGCCCAGTCGACGCCCTCGATGGTCATTTCGTCCATGAGGCCTGCGAGGTCGCCTGCGAGGCGCCAGGCATGGGCGGGGCCGGGGGCGATAAGGGGCGCGGCGCTCGCGCGTTCGGCGCCGCGCAGGCTCGCGGCGAAGGTGAGGATCAGCCGGGCGAGATCGAGCCGCCGCTGCATTTCTCCAATGGCTTCGGGCAGGTCATCCGACGCGCTCGTCGTCCGCGCCTCCTCGAACATCAGTGAGGTTTCGATGGCGTCGATCTGGCCCAGCGGCACGATGCGCGGCAGCAGCGTCACGGGCTTTGCGGTGAGCTTGGAAAACTCCACCGCCAGCGCCCGCGCCGCGCGCCGCGTCGGCACATAGATCGTCGCGCCCGCAAGGCGCAGCGGGCCGACATGGGCGCCAAAGCCCGGCACGATCTCGCCGTCGAGAAAGGCCTTCGCGAAGGTCGCCAGCCATGGCGCGCCAGGCGGGATCGAGTAGAGGCGCGGGGCGGCGGCGCGTGAGGCCATGGTCAGAGCGCTGACTGATCGATGGCGGCTTCGGCCTCGCCGATGGCCTCCGGCGTGCCCACATGCAGCCACAGACCCTCGAGCCGCACCCCGAAGAGGCGGCCTTTTTCTGCGGCCTCGAAGAGGAAGGGTGAAAGGCGGAAGACCTCGCGCGGATCATTGGCGAAAGGTTCGGTCTTCAGCACGCCGACGCCTGAATAGACGAAGGCCGCCACCTCGCTCTGCGCGCGTTTGGTCAGGCGGCCTTCCTGATCCATATGGAAATCGCCTGGCCAATCGACGCCGACGCTGGTGGCTGTGGGCGCCACGAGGAGCAGCGCATCCATGCGCGCGGGGTCCCAGGCCTGCGCAAGGCGGCGCAGGTTCGAGGTCGGGCCCTCGACCCAGAAAGCGTCCGTATTGGCCACGAAGAAGGGCGCGTCGCCCAGCAGGGGGAGCGCCTTGCGAATCCCGCCGCCCTGATCGAGCAAGGCCTCGCGCTCGTCGGAAATGCTGATGCGCGGCTCCATGCGGCCGTCAAGATGCGCCTCGATCTGGTCTGCGAGATAATGGACGTTCACCACCGCCTGCGTGAGGCCCGCCTTCGCGAAGGCGTCGAGCACATAGTCGATGAGCGCCTTGCCGCGCACCTTCACGAGGGGCTTGGGGATCGTGTCGGTGATCGGCCGCATGCGCGTGCCAAGGCCCGCTGCGAAGATCATGGCGTTCTTTGGCGATGATCCGGCGCTCATGAGACTCTCGTTTGCAATTCAGGGGCGCGCGGCCAGCGCGCGCGGCAGATGGGTTTCATACCACGCCCGCAGGGGCGCGAGCTCAGGATGGTTGAGATCTTTGGTCAGATAACGTTCGACCCGTGGCAGATGGGCGAGATATTGCGGCTTGCCGTCGCGTCGATCGAGGCGGGCGAAGATTCCCAGGATCTTCGTGGCGCGCTGGGCGCCCATCACCGCATAGGCGCGGGCGAAATCCATCATGTTGAAATCGGGCGTCTGCGCGCGGCGCAGGCGGGCGTAATGCGACAGGAGCTTCAGTTCGAGCTCGTCCGAGACGGTCACGCGCGCGTCCTGCAGGAGCGAGACTACGTCATAGGCCGGATGGCCCAGAACGCAGTCCTGAAAGTCGATGACGCCGACCCGGCGCAGTCCTTCGCGCTCGGGCAGCCAGATGAGGTTTGGCGAATGATAGTCGCGCAGCGCCCAGGTCGTCGGTCCCGCGCAGATCTGTTGCAGCAGCGGGCGCCACAGGTTGATGAAGGCGGCGCGGGCGCTGGAGCTGAGCTGCACGCGCGCCATATGTGGCGCGTACCATTCAAGCACGAGCTCGATCTCGATCATCAGCGCGTCGATGTCGTAGGGCGGCACACGATAGGCCTCTTCGCGCTTGAGCGGCAGCTCACTCGGCAGGCTGCGCGCGTGGAGGGAGGCCAGCACGGCTGTGGCTTCCGCGTAGCGTTCAGGCATTGGCCCATTGTCGTCGACCACGGGCTCTGCGCCGAAATCCTCCAGCACGGCGAGCCCTGCCTGAGCGTCATAGGCGTAGATGGCGGGGGCCGAGAGCTTCTGCGCGCGCAGGGCTTCGTCGACCGCGATGAAAGGGCGGATGTCTTCGGCGAGCCGGGCGATGGCGGAATAGGGCTTGCCGTTGCGCACCGGCGGCCCGTCCGGGCGCGGCGGGGAGATCATCAGGATCGCCTTTGCGCCATCGGGATTGGTGAGCCGCTCATAGGCCCGCACCGACGCGTCGCCAAGCATGAAGGCGCGCTCAGCGGAGCCCCAGCCGGAGCGGTCGAGCAGAGCCTGAATGTTGCGGGCGCGGGCGACGCGTTCGGCAAAGGCGCCGTGGCCGGTGATCGTCGCCTTGCGGCGGCCGGGGTCGCGGCCCGAGGTCATGGCGAGTTCAATGTCGAGACGGTCGTGCGGCAGTTCGCCCGCCTTCGTCGCCCATTCCACGATCAGCACGGCGCCGTCTGCGGCCTCTTCCCAGCCAAGCTCGGAAAGCTCGGAGGCGTCGCGGATGCGGTAGAGATCGGCGTGGACGACCGGGAAGGCGGGAGCCTGATAGACTTGCATCAGGGTGAAGGTGGGGCTTGGGACTTCAAGCTCCGGTTCTTTCACCAGCAGGCGCACCAGCGCGCGGGCGAAGGTCGTCTTGCCTGCGCCAAGATCGCCCGAGAGGGTCACTAGATCGTTGGGGCCGACGAGCGGCTGGATGCGCGGGGCGAGGGCGAGGGTCGCGGCCTCGTTGGGGAGGTCGATGGTCCAAGTGGTCTGAAGATCGTTCTGGGCCTGCATGGTCGCCCCCTTACGCCACTTCCGCCGCCGGGTTCTGCGCCACTCCCGCTTCGGGGAAGATGCAGGTTACTGCGGTGCCCTCGCCGGGCGCGGACTGGATCTGCACCTTGCCCCCGTGAAGCTCTACGAAGGCCCGAACGATGGACAGGCCGAGCCCGACGCCCTTGTGCCGCGTGCCGATAGTATGCGTGCGGAAACGATCGAAGACCTGGCTCAGCACTTCGGACGGAATGCCGCGTCCCTCATCGGTGACCCTGAAGACGATCTTGTCGCCGCGCCGCATGGCCGCCAGCGTGACGGTCTGGCCCGGGGTCGAGAAGCCGATGGCGTTGGACAACAGATTGAAGAGCACCTGCCGCAGCCGCTTGGCGTCGGCGCGGAAGGTCCCGACATTGTCCATCGCCACGATCTGAAGATGGATCGAGGATTCGGCCAGCCGGTCCTGCAAGCCCTGCGCGGCGGCTTCGATGGCCTGCCGGATGTCGACGTCGGTGAGCTCCAGCTCCAAGGCGTCGGTGTCGATGGAGGCGAGGTCAAGAATGTCATTGATGATCGCCAGCAGGGAGCCCGACGATTTCATGATGTAGCCGCTGTATTCAAGCTGCTTCTGGTTCAGCGGACCGCCTGCGCCATCGCTCAGCAGCTGGCTGAAGCCGATGATGTTGGTCAGCGGCGAGCGCAGTTCGTAGGAGACGTGGTGGACGAAGTCGTTGCGGATTTTCTCCGCCTCCACCAGCGCCTGATTGCGCTCGGTCAGGGCGCGCTGGATGTCGACGGCGGCGCTGACGTCCGAGAATGTCAGCAGGGTCGCGCCATCGGGCAGTGGCGCAGCGGCGCAATCGATGGCGCTGCCGTCGAGGCGCGTCATACGGCGTTCGAAGCCCATGCGCTCGTCATGCAAGCCGGCCACGAGCGCGCGCAGCTTGCCCCAATCGGCCAGAGCGCCGAAGGCCCGGCTGCAGGCATGGGCGATCTCGTCGATATGGGGCTGGTCGGCGAGCGCGCCTGCGGGCAGGCTCCAAAGGGTCTGGAAGGCAGGGTTGTGAAGCTTCAGGCGGCCGTCGCTGCCAAACACCGCGACGCCTTCGCGCAGGGTGTCCAGCGTCTCGCTTTGCACGCGCATCAGCGAATTGTAGCGGGATTCAAGATGGAAGCGCTCGGTGACGTCATCGAAAAGATAGGTCACGCCACCCTGCGGATTGGGGCTGATGACGGCGCGCAGGGTCCGGCTGTCCGGCAGGTACCAGACCTGTTCGATCGTATCGACGCTCTGATAGGCCCGCATCATTTCCGTCTTCCAGGAGCGGAAGTCGGCCTGTTCGGGCAGGCGCTGTTCGCCGCGCAGGAGGTCCAGAATCTCGGAATCGGTCGGGTTCTGGTCGAGGAACGCCTGATCGAGGGACCACAGGTGGCGATAGGCGGCGTTGTGGAAGGTCAGGCGCTTGCCACGGTCGAAAATGGCGACGGCGGTGGAAAGCTGGTCGAGGGTGCGCGTATGTGCGTCCATCTGGCGCGACAGGTCCGCCCTTACGCCTTCAAGCTCCGACAGATCTGTCGCCTGCCCCACTGATCCGCCGGCGCAGGCCAGATCGAGCACATCCAAGAGGTTGCGCCGCCCGGCCACGACCGCGTGAACGCGCCCGCGCCACATGCGCTCATCCGCGCGTGCGGCGGCGGCGGCCTGTCGGTCGTCGCGGTCGAGGAGTTCGAGCTTGCGGGCGACCGCGTCCGCGCCATCGGCGGCTTCCACCGCCCGCGCATAAGCGGCGTTGGCCCAGGTCAGGTTTCCTGCGCCATCGCGTGTCCACACTGGCGTCGGCAGGGCGTCGAGCAGGCTGCGCAGGGAATCGAGTTCGGCTGCGGCGGCTGCGTTGGTCTCGCGCAGCTGGGTCAGCTCCAGCCTGTCGCCGGAGACGTCGCGGATGCGCAATACGGCGCGCCCCCCCACGGCGCTGCCCTCAGCTTCGAAATGGCGGCCCTTGAGGCTGGTCAGGGAGAGGCGGAAGCCTTCGCCCCGTTGGCGCAGGCGCTCCACAGCGCGTTCCAGCGCCTGAGCCCCGTCTGGGCCGAGCCAGGAGCCAAAAGCCAGAGCGTAACGCGGCGATGTCCCCTCGCCGGTCAGGCAGAGGTCGCCGGCGATGTCAGGCTCCTCGCCCGCGCCCCAGGAGACGAGCACCTGTGATTCGGAGGAGAGGAACACATTGGCGCGGTGCAGGCTTGCGCGCGCTTCGGTCAGTTCCGCCGTCAGCATGGCCTCGCGCTCGCGCCAGGTCCGGCGCCCCGCGAGATGCACGAGAGTCGTTGCGGTTGCGATACCCGCCAGCGCGATCATGAAGAGAAGGCCGATGAAGGGCTGGGAGGCGGCGGCCTGCTGGATGGGGTCGACGCTCTCGGCGAGCGCGCTAGTGGTCCCGGCGATGAGGGGCAGCGTGGCGAAGCGGGCGATGGGTAGTGCGATCCTAAGCGCCACGGGCGCTGTCACGCGAAGGCGCGAAGTGTCCCCTGACCGCCCCGATCGTGCCATCACGCCCTGTCTCCAATCCGGATCGCCGCGCTCGACGTGAGCGATAAGGCGCCGAATCAGCGCACTTTACCCGTAGCGGGACTCGTTGAGGAAGTGGGTAATCAAATGAAATCGCCTCCGCGTGCAAACGCGGAGGCGAAATTCGTCATTGATGGCAGGCGCTGAGGCGCCGTTATCAGTAGCGATAGGTGTCGGGCTTGAAGGGGCCCTGCTGCGGCAGGCCAAGGTAGGTGGACTGCTGGTCGGTGAGCTTGGTCAGCTTCACGCCGATCTTTTCAAGATGCAGCATGGCCACCTTCTCATCGAGGTGCTTGGGCAGGGTGTAGACCTTCTTCTGATAGTGGCCCTGCTTCGTCCAGAGCTCGATCTGAGCCAGCGTCTGGTTGGTGAAGGAAGCCGACATCACGAAAGAGGGATGGCCGGTGCCGTTGCCGAGGTTCACGAGGCGGCCTTCGGAGAGAAGGATCATGCGCTTGCCATCGGCGAACTCGATCTCGTCCACCTGCGGCTTGATGTTCGACCATTTGAAGTTGCGCAGGCCCGCGACCTGGATCTCCGAGTCGAAGTGGCCGATGTTGCAGACGATGGCGCGATCCTTCATGGCGCGCATGTGGTCGACGGTGATGACGTCGACATTGCCGGTCGCGGTCACGAAGATGTCGGCGCGGGGGGCGGCCTCCTCCATGGTCACGACTTCATAGCCTTCCATCGCCGCCTGCAGGGCGCAGATCGGATCGATTTCGGAGACGAGAACGCGGCAGCCGGCGTTGCGCAGCGAAGCCGCAGAGCCCTTGCCCACATCGCCGAAGCCAGCGACCATGGCGACCTTGCCGGCCATCATGACGTCGGTGCCGCGGCGGATGCCGTCGACGAGCGATTCCTTGCAGCCGTAGAGGTTGTCGAACTTCGACTTCGTGACCGAGTCGTTCACGTTGATCGCAGGCCACAGAAGGGTGCCGTCCTTCTCCATGCCATAGAGGCGATGGACGCCGGTGGTGGTCTCTTCGGAGACGCCCTTGATGGCTTCGCCATTGCGCGCGTACCAGCCCGGATGGGTCTTCAGGCGGCTCTTGATGGCCGCGAAGAGCACTTCTTCTTCTTCGTTGCCAGCCTTTTCGAGGAAGGCGACGTCGCCCTTCTCGGCGCGCATGCCAAGATGGATGAGCATGGTGGCGTCGCCGCCGTCATCGAGGATCATGTTCGGGGTGCCGCCATCGGCCCATTCGAAGATGCGATGGGTATAATCCCAGTAGTCCACAAGGCTCTCGCCCTTGATGGCGAAGACGGGGGTGCCGGCGGCCGCGATGGCGGCGGCGGCGTGGTCCTGGGTCGAATAGATGTTGCAAGAGGCCCAGCGCACGTCGGCGCCAAGGGCGGTCAGGGTCTCGATCAGCACGCCAGTCTGAATGGTCATGTGGAGCGAGCCGGCGATGCGGGCGCCCTTAAGCGGCTTGCTGGCGCCGAATTCGGCGCGGGTCGCCATCAGGCCGGGCATTTCGGTCTCGGCGATGTCCAGTTCCTTGCGGCCCCAGCCAGCAAGCTTCATATCGGCGACGGCGTAGTCGTGGGCGTTGGCGGTCATGAGAATTCCATCCTTTTGAGCGTGACGCTCTATAACAGGGGTCGAAGCGACCTGCAACGGCATATAAGGAACTCTTTATATCAATTGGAGAACCTGTGGCGGGCGCCCGGGTTGCCTCATTCATGGAGACAAAAGTGGAGTTTCCCTTTCCCCTTCTCGTTTGTGACGTGGGCGGCACCAATGTGCGGTTCTCGCTTGTGGAGGCGCCGGGCGCCGCTCTGCTATCCCTCACGCCGCAACAAACGGGCGATCATGAGGGGCTGGCTGAAGCGGCCGAGGCGGCTCTGGCGGGCTGCGCCTTGCGGCCTCGCTCCATGCTGGTCTGTGCGGCGGGACCGAACGAGGGGCGACGAATCAAGCTCACCAATGCGGCTTGGCTGATCGAGGGGCAGCAGGTTGCGAAGGCGCTCGGGCTTGAGCAGGGGCTCATGTTCAATGATTTTGAGGCGCAGGCGCTTTCCCTGCCGATATTGCGTGATGAATGGGTCACGCCCGTTGGCGCGGTCGGTCCCGGCGATGACGGACCTCTTTTGGTCAATGGTCCGGGCACAGGACTGGGTACGGCGGCGCTGATCAAGGCGGAGGGAAAGTGGCGGGCCATCGCCAGCGAATCCGGCCATCTGGATTTCGCCCCCGTCACGGATGAGGAGCGCGCCTTCTGGCCGCATGTGGAGCCAGTGCTGGGGCGCATCACGCCGGAGGCGCTGATATCTGGGCCGGGGCTGCGGCGTCTGCACCGAGCGCGGTTGGCGGCCCTGGGACAGGCGCGCCCTGATCTTGACGGGGTTGAGATCGTCGATCTCGCGCTGGCCGACAGAGAGGGGCCGGAGGCCGCGACCATTCGCGCCTTTTGGCGGCTCGTCGCGCGCTTCGCTGGGGATATGGCGATCACATTTTTGTCGACGGGTGGGGTCACGCTCGCGGGCGGCATACTGCCACGTATCGTCCCGCTTCTCGACGCGGATGAGTTCCGCGCCTCTTTTGAGCGCAAGGCGCCTTATGAATGGCTTGTCCGCCGCATTCCTGTGCGTGTCCTGACAGCGCATGATACCGTGCTGGCGGGCATGGCGGACATAGCCGCGCGGCCTCAAGCCTATGCTATCGATTACGAAGCGCGGCGCTGGCGCTAGAGCCGATCAGGCCGCGAAGGACGCTGGCGTCTGAGTCAGCAGCAGATAGAGCGCGTTGGGATCGCGGCTCGCGCGCAGCCTTGCGGTGAAGGCGGGATCGCGCAGGGAGCGGGCGATGCGAGACAGCGCCTTGAGATGATCGGCGCCGGCGGATTCCGGGGCGATCAGCAGGAAAATCAGATCAACCGGCGCGCTATCCTGCGCCTCGAAATCGATCGGACGCTCCAAGCGGGCGAAAACGCCGAAGATCCTTTCCACCTTGGCGATCTTGCCATGGGGAATGGCGATTCCATTGCCAACCCCCGTGGAGCCCAGACGCTCACGCTGAAGCACCACGTCAAAGATTTCACGCGCGGGCAGGCCGCATATGGCGCTCGCGCGCTCGGCCATTTCCTGCAGGGCCTGTTTCTTGGAGCTCGCCCGAAGCGTCGGGATGACGGCTTCCGGCGTGATCAAATCTGACAAAGGCATGCTGATCTGTCCCTGTGATGCGACGCGCATGGCAAAGAACGTGCCGTATCGAAAGATGTGGCGCGAAGGATCTCACCAGATAGGGGTATATCGTTTCGAGCGGTGGCCCTTTAGGCGTGCGGGGCGGTAGGGTCAAGCCAACCGATGTTCCCGTCTGCCCTGCGATAGAGAATATTGGTTCGGCCGCTGGCAGCGTGACGGAAGACAAAGACCGGGGCGCCAGTGAAGTCAAGCTCCATCACAGCCTCGGAAACTGGCATCTGTTTGAGGCCAAGAGTCTGTTCGGCGATGATGACGGGGTTGAATTCCCCTTCGTCAATCTCTTCATGGTCGGGCGCTTCAAAGGTCACATCGCGCACGATCTCGCGATGCTCTTGGGGTGCATGGCCGTTGGTGTGATTGTCGCGGATGCGCTGCTTGTGGCGGCTCAGGCGCCGCTCCAGCCGGTCGGCCGCTTGATCGAAGCAGGCGTAGGGCTCCTGCGCGCGCCCTTCGGCGTGAAGGCTCACGCCCGAGGACAGGTGCAGGGTGCAATCAGCGCGGTAGCCCGAGCCTTCATGGTCTATGATCACATGACCATTCAACGGCCCGCCAAAATAGCGATGCGCCGCCGCTTCAATGCGCGCGAGAATATGCTCGCGCATGGCTGTTCCGATGCTGAAGTTCTTGCCGGATACGCGCAGCATGTAGCCACCTCGTCCAGTTGTTTCGCAGTCCGGCCCAGCCTGCTTAGTCCAGCTTTCAGTGCGCCGGGTCTGGCCGCCTGCGAATGCTTCGACAGTTAAGGGTTAGGTTGATGGAGGGGGTATGTCAACAGGCCGTAAAGCCAATAAAAACGCGCCGCAGCGCATATTCAGCGTTGCTGCATCGCAAGCTTTTCGCGCCGTCTTTCGACAGAGGAGGGAATGCGCAGGCTTTCGCGATATTTCGCCACCGTGCGCCTGGCGATGTCCACATTCGCTTCTTTGAGACGCAACACGATGGCGTCGTCGGACAGCACCGATTCCGGACTTTCCTGATCGATGAGCTGCTTGATGCGGAAACGCACGGCTTCAGCTGAATGAGCCTCGCCGCCAGCACCCGAGGGAATCGAGGCCGTGAAGAAATATTTGAGTTCGAATAGGCCGCGCGGCGTCGCCATATATTTATTCGAGGTGACGCGGGAGACCGTCGATTCATGCATGGCGATGGCGTCGGCGATGGTCTTCAGATTGAGCGGGCGCAGATGCTCGACGCCTCTAGCGAAGAATGCGTCCTGCTGGCGTACGATCTCTGTCGACACTTTCAAAATCGTGCGGGCGCGCTGCTCAAGGCTCTTGGTCAGCCAGTTGGCGTTCTGCAGGCAGCCCGTGATGAAGGTCTTGTCGGTGGCGTTTGTTGCGCTCGATACGACCTGAGCGGCGTAGGTATGATTGACCAGCACCCGGGGCAGGCCTTCGGCGTTCAGCTCGACGAGCCACGAGCCATCCGATCCCCGGCGTACGGTCACGTCCGGCACGACGGGTTGAATGGCGCCGCCGCCAAAAGAGCGGCCGGGTTTGGGGTCGAGGCGACGGATCTCGGCGACCATATCGGCGAGGTCTTCCTCGTCGACGCCGCAGATCTTGCGCAGCGCCGGGAATTCGCGCTTGGCGAGCATGGGCAGGTTGGCGACCAGCGCCGCCATGGCGGGATCGAAGCGGTCTTGTTCGCGCAGCTGGATCGCAAGACATTCCGCCAGATCGCGCGCGGCGACGCCGCTGGGGTCGAAGGTCTGCACCGTGCGCAGCACAGCTTCCGCGCGCATCATGGAAGTTCCTAGCCGCTCGGCGATCTCCTCGAGTTCTGCGCCCAGATAGCCGCTGTCCTCAATGGAATCGATGATGGCGTGGCCGATCAATCGATCCATTGGATCGGTGATGGCGAGCGCAAGCTGCTCGGCGAGATGGTCACGCAGGCTGAGGCGCGCCGCCACATAGGATTCGAGGTTGCTGCCCTCGCCATCCTCGCCTCCCCCTGAGCCGGGTGATCCGCTCCATGAGGTGGCCGAAAGTCCATCGGTCGAGAAAGCGCTCTCTGCGCCATTGTCTGATGCGGGAGCGGAGCGGTCGCCGTCGAAGGTGTTCTCGATTTCGGTGCCAAGGCTTGAGGCGAGCGAATCTGCGTTGGTTGCGAATTCCTCGGAGGCCCAGTCGCCGTCGCGGGTGTCGAAACTCTCACCACCGACGCTTGCTTCGCTGGAGCCGGAGTAATCCGCGTCCCCAGCAAAGTCGCCATCTCCTCCATCGCCGCCGAAATCATCGTCGCCCTCGCGGTTGGCGGTCGGCTCAAGATGGTCGGGCTGTTCCTCAGCGCGCTCCAGAATCGGATTGCGCTCAAGCTCCTCCTCCACGAACGAAGAAAGCTCCAGATTCGACAACTGGAGAAGCTTGATCGCCTGCAAGAGCTGCGGTGTCATGACCAGGGACTGGCCCTGGCGCATCACCAACCGTGTCGAAATCGCCATCAGACTTTCACCTAGGTCGCCTATAACGCAGCAAGAGGCGGCTCGCTTCTTGCATAGTGCAGACGCGCGCGAAAAGCTACACGGGAAACCCCGGAATTCCCCTGAATCTTGAATGAGCTGGGGAAAGCTGCCCCGCCTACATGCGGAAGCTTTCGCCCAAATAGAAGCGGCGCACGTCGGGATTTGCGACGATTTCCGCCGGCAGTCCCTCGGTCAGGACATGGCCCGTATGGATGATATAGGCGCGGTCGATCAGGCCGAGGGTCTCGCGCACATTATGGTCGGTGATCAGCACGCCGATGCCGCGCTGCTTGAGGTGGTGGACGAGGTCCTGGATGTCCCCCACCGCGATGGGGTCGATGCCTGCGAAGGGCTCGTCGAGCAGCATGAAGGAGGGGTGGCCCGCCAGCGCGCGCGCGATTTCGCAGCGCCGCCGTTCGCCGCCCGAGAGCGCGATGGACGGGGATTTGCGCAGGCGCTTGATGTCGAATTCCTCAAGCAGGGATTCAAGCTCATGCTCCCGCCGTTCGCGGCTGGGTTCGCTCACCTCAAGCACCGCCCGGATATTATCTTCGACGCTGAGACCCCGAAAAATCGACGCCTCCTGCGGCAGATAGCCGATGCCCAGCCGCGCCCGGCGGTACATGGGCAGGCTGGTCACGTCGTGGCCATCTAGCTCAATGCCGCCCTTGTCGGGGCGCACGAGGCCTGTGATCATGTAGAACACCGTGGTCTTGCCGGCGCCGTTCGGCCCCAGAAGCCCAACCGCCTCGCCCCGGCGCACCATGAGACTCACATCTTTGACGACCTGGCGACCGCCGTAGCTCTTGCCAAGATTGTGAACGCCCAGCGTCCCCTCGAGTCCGGAGGCGGCCTGCGGATATTCGTACTGAAGTTCTTGGCCGGAGTCAGAACCGCCAAGCCAGCCTTTGAGGCCGGCGCCGATCGGACGGGCGGAATTGCGGGTCACTGGTTCGATCCTGCGGGGCGAGAGGCCTATCGCTAGCGCGCGTCTGGCTTGGACGCAACAGCCATGGCCTTGTGTCTCAATCAAGGCGGCTTGATCAGGGTGTTTTGGGCAGGCGCGCCGGCTGCGCCGCTACCGGCTTGATTTTGTCTTCGCCACTGCCGGGGGTCATCAGCGAATTGACGCCGCCCGCGCCCTCGATGACCGCGTGACTGGTGGTCAAGTCGTAGATAAGACGCGAATCCGCCTTGCCCTTGATGATGTTGCCGCCTTGGGACAGGCTGACATTGCCGAGGAGCAGGACCTTGTTCGCATCCTTGTCGTAGGTGGCGCGGTCGCCCATGCCCACCTGATCCTTTGACACGATGGTCACGGGTCCGGCCGCCTCCATGCGCTTGATCTGGTTCTCGCCGGCAGGAGGCGCCCCAGCGCCGCCCTGCACTGGGCCACTGTTCAGGAAGATGACCAGCGTAGTCGCTTTCAGGGAGGCCTCGCCCTGTTTGGCGACGACTCCGCCGGAATAGACAAGCTTCTGTTCCTTGTCGAAATATTCGAGCCGCGCCGAATCTATGCTGACGGGGGCCTTGGAGTCGCCGCCGGGCAGGACGGGGGCGATGAGCTTCTGAGCCATGGCGGGGCCTGCGCCGAGCGCGGCCGCCATCAGAACGATCGTGGCGAAGATCGAGGGGAAGAGTCTCACGGCTTTATCTCCACGGCCTGGTCGCCGCTTCTTGGGTGGAAAAGGGTGCGCACGTCCCCGTCAAAGACGATGCTCTCGCCGCTGCCGGTCACGGTGAGGGAAGCCGCGTCGATCGTGCCGCCGGTCATGACCACCGAAACAGGCTCGCGCGAGACGATGGCGCCGCTCTTGAAGTCGGCGTCGGCGACGCTCATGCTGATGTCGTAGCCAGAGTCGCTGCCGATATGGATTTCGTCCGTCATGTGGAGGAAATCCTTGCCGCTGTCATAGACGCCTCGCAGGGCGGACACGCGGACCACGGCTTTCGACGTTGTTTCGAACTTGGCCTCGAGCTGGTTCAGTTCAATGATGTTGGGGGTGCGGATATCCTGCACGCCGGAGGTGGCGCGCACGTCGTAGGGGCGTCCATCCTGCCGATAGCCGCTCAGTTTTGGGCGCTCCATTGTCACGCGCGTACCGTTGAGCGTCGCGTTGGCGAGCGAAAGACTCTCCGGCGCCTTGGCGAAGGGGTCATAGAAGGCCCGCCCCAGAAGGCCGGCGCCAGCAAGGGCGCAGCCTGCGATGATTGCTATGCGCAGCCGCCGCACCCGCGAGGAATGGGCTTTGGCTTCACGAAACGCAGCCCCACGGTCCGGGCCCTTGAAGGCCTGGCGCGCGGCGGCGTCTGTTTCGCGCAAGTCTACCATGTCACCCTCTGCGGCCGGCTTGGCCGCAAGCACCCCTGATGAAGGGTCGCCGTGGCGAACTCAAGGCTACGGTGACGCTTTTCTCATTCGTGGGAGAATATGTCCTGATCGTTCCAGCCCAGCAAGTCGAGGGCGGCGCGCTGGGGCAAGAAATCGAAACAGGCTTGCGCGATCTCCATGCGCCCCTCGCGGGTCAGCATCATATCGAGCTTTTCGCGCAGGCCATGGAGATGGAGGACATCGGAGGCGGCATAGGCGAGCTGGGCGTCGCTCAGGGTCTGCGCGGCCCAGTCGGAGGATTGCTGCTGCTTGGACAGGTCGACGCCCAGCAATTCGCGTGTCAGATCCTTCAGGCCGTGGCGGTCGGTATAGGTGCGGCAGAGCTTGGAGGCGATCTTGGTGCAGTAGACCGGACCAATATCGACGCCGAAGGCGTTTGAGAGCTGAGCGATGTCGAAACGGCCGAAATGGAAGATCTTGAGGATGTTCCGGTCGGCGAGCAGGCGCTCCAGATTGGGTGCGCTGGTCTGGCCACGGTCGATTTGCACCACATCCGCCGTCCCGTCGCCGGGCGAAAGCTGCACGACGCAAAGCCGGTCGCGCTTGAGATTGAGGCCCAGCGTCTCGGTGTCGATGGCGACGCTAGTGGTGTAGCGCGAGAGGTCAGGCAGGTCGCCCTTGTGTAAACGGATGGTCATGCAGCCCCGCAGGAAATGAGCCCGCCCGGTCTAGCGGGCGGGATCGGCGAGAGCAAGGGCGTCAGCGCCAGTGGCCTTGGTGTCCGCGTCTTGGGCGGGGCGCCGGGCGGTAGACCTTCGGTCCGCGTGGGCGGGGACCCCAGCCGCGCCAGCCCATCGGGCCGCCCCAGCCAAAACCCTGACGCCAGGCGTAGCCGCACCAGTAATAGCCCGGTCCCCGCCATCCCTCGGGATAGAAGCAGTAGCGCCTGCCGCCATAGACAAAATACTGAATATCTTGAACCGGCGAGGGCAGAAGCCCCTTGATCGGGTCCACTGGCGTCGCCTGCGCCTGTGAGCCAAGGCCCGCGAGGCCGCTCAGCGCAAGGGCGGCTGCGAATAGAAAGCGTTTCATCGAAATCCTCCGTTCGGCGAATGCGAATCTATTCGCACGAAAGCTTGACACACGCATGGCGTCTGAAAGCCTCATCCCTGATTTTTGTGGCGCCGCTCCCCATTGGCCGCCGCGCCCGATCAGCATAGATTGCGCTAAAGTCGACCGAAAAGGCTGAGGGGGGAGAATGTTGATCTCAAGAGAAGGGCTTCGTTCCCTTACCGTGGCCGGGGCCTGCCTTGCGGTCGCAGGATCCGCGCAAGCGCAGGATTTCTATGCGGGGCGCAACATTGAAATGGTCGTCGGCTATGCGCCGGGCGGCAGCAATGATCTTTACGCTCGCCTCGTGGCGCAGTTCATCGGCGACCATATCCCCGGGCGCCCGCGCGTGATCGTGCAGAACATGCCGGGTGGAGGCAGTCTGCTCGCGGCTAATCATATCTACAATGTGTCGCCGAAGGACGGGACGGTGCTTGCGGCGGTGTCGCAGGGCATTCCCCTGCAGGCGCGGCTCGGCCATCCTCAGGCCCGCTTTGATCCGACGAAATTCAACTGGGTCGGTCGCACGGCCGCCTCGTCCAATGTCACGATGGTTTGGCAGACCTCGCCCGCACAAAGCTTTGCTGACGCTCTCAAGCAGGAGATCACCCTCGGCGCGACCGGTGCGGGCTCCACGGTCGCGCTCTATCCCAGCGTGATGAACGAGATCTTGAAAACGAAGTTCAAGCTGATCCTTGGCTACAAGGGCTCGCCGGAAGCCATGCTCGCCATGTCGCGCGGCGAGGTTGAGGGCCATTCCACCACCTGGGAGGCGGTGAAGGCCGTCAATCCCGACTGGGTGAAGGACGGCAAGGTGCGGGTCCTTGTGCAGCATGGCCTTTATCGCCACGCGGATCTGCCCGATGTTCCGACTTCCGTAGAGTTGGCGAAAGACCCTGCTGATCGCGCAGTGATGCAGGTCATCATGAGCGCGGCGGAAGTGGGTAAAGCTTATTTCACTAGCCCCAGCGTTCCGCCCGAACGCGTGACGATCTTGCGCCGCGCCTTCGACGCCATGGTGAAGGACCCCGCCTTCATCGCCGCCACACGCAAGATCGGCGGCGACGTGGCGCCAATGCGCGGCGAAGAAGTGCAGGCGATGATTGGCGAACTCGACAAATTGAGCCCTGACCTCATCGCCCGGGTCAAGGCGGTCTACAACGAGCAGTGAACCCATGTTCTACGACGCACTCGAAAACCGCCACGGCCTGAAGCATGATCCCTTCAAGGCGCTTGTCACGCCCCGCCCAATCGGGTGGGTCTCAACGCTTGGCCGCAATGGCGTCGCCAATGTGGCGCCCTATAGTTTCTTCTCCGCCGTCTCGGAAAAGCCCGCCTATGTCATGTTCTCGGCAAGCGGCGCCAAGGATACGCGGCGCAATGCGGAGGAGACCGGGGAGTTTGTTTGTTCAGTCGCGACTTATGCGCTGCGCGAAAAGATGAACCTCACCGCCAGCACGCTCGGCCCGCAGGAAAGCGAATTCGCTTTTGCGGGGCTCACCCCTGCGCCGTCGCATTTCGTCAAACCGCCAAGGGTCGCTGAAAGCCCGGCCGCGCTCGAATGTCGTTATTTCAAGACGGTGGAATTCCCTGCCGTCGGTCCGCACGATAAACCCCACGCCGCCGTCTTTGGCCTCGTGGTGGGGATCCATATCGAAGACGAATATATTTCTGATGGCATCGTCATCACCGACCTGATGCGGCCCATCGCGCGGCTCGGTTATCGCGATTACGCGGTGATCGGGGCCGAGTCCATGTTCACCATGTCCTCGCCCCCGCCAGTCAAGCGCTAGGACTCACCAACGGCGATAATAACCGTCGCGGTAATAGGGGCGTGGATAGACATAGACGGGCGCGGGGCGCTCGTAGACGACGATGGTTTCACGCGGCGGAGGCGGCGGGGCGATGACCTGATTGCCGCGCGACTGCATGCACTGGGCGTAAACGGCGTCATAGCGCGCCTGCGTCGATCCGCCCGCGGCGGCCGCGTTGCCTGCGCCGATGGCGCTGCCAGCCAGCAAGCCTGTTCCAGCGCCGATGGCGGCGCCGGCGCCCGCACGGCCCGAAGCCGCGCCGATCGCTGCGCCCGCGAGCGCGCCGACAGCCGTGCCGACAACGGCGCTTGAGACAGCGGCGTCATTGGCGGCGGCGCCGGGCGACTGACCGCCGATCGCGCGCTGTGCTGCGGCGTCGCAGGTGTCCGCGTCCCTGTCATAGGCGGCCGTAGATTTATTGGCTCCCGGAATGATCGTGAGGGAGGGGGCGGCGGGCCGGGTCGAGGCGCAACCGGCGAGCGACAGCGCGAAGGCGCTGATGGAAGCGACGATGACGTGTGATTTCAGCATGGAGGGCGCTCTCTTCGAAATCCGCCGAACCGCCTGTGGTGATTCGGCCTGAAAATATGACTCGATCTATACAGCAAATTTTTAACGATAGCTGAACAAGGCTTC
>CANBVC010000038.1 GCA_947372795.1 Beijerinckiaceae bacterium | reverse complement strand
TCCATCGGCCTCGTCTTTATGGCGACTGCGGTGGTCGACTATTTCATGGGCGCGAACCAGCAGACGATCAACCTGCCACCTTCCCTCGAAGGACGCGTGACCATTCTGGGCGCCAGCATTGGCGTCTATCGCATCTTCACCATAGTGCTCTGCGGGTTGCTGACCATCGGCCTGCAATTTATTCTGTCGAAAACCCGTTTCGGCAGCCGCCTGCGCGCAGCCGTTGACGATGGCCGCGTGGCGCGCGGCATGGGCATCGACGTCACCAAGATCTTCGCAGTCACTTTCGCGGTTGGATCGGGCCTTGCGGGCCTTGGCGGCGCGCTCTCGACCGGCATCATCAGCATGGATCCGACCTTCCCGCTGAAATACATGATCTACTTCCTGATCGTGATTTCCGTCGGCGGCGCGACGACCATCACCGGCCCCTTCTTCGCCTCGCTGCTTCTGGGCGTCGCGGATGTCGCGGGCAAATATTATGTGCCCGCCATCGGAGGCTTCATCATCTACACGATCATGGTCGCCGTATTGATCCTGCGGCCGCAGGGCCTCTTTACAAAGGCCAGCCGATGACGACGACGCACATTTTCGAGGTCATCGCATGAGCATGACGAACCCCCTCAAGCCCTCTGGCGACGCTGGCGCCCTTATGCTCGCGGGCGCGCGCTGGCGCTGGTACGAAGTCCTCTTCTGGCTCGCGGCCATCGGCCTTTTCTTCGTCTTCGGCGATTTCATTCCCGGCATCCCCACGCGGTTGATGCTGCTGAGCGAAATCATCAGCCTTGGCCTGCTCGCCCTCTCGATCGATCTGGTGCTCGGCTATGCCGGCGTCGTGACCCTCGGACAGGGCGCCTTCTTCGGGCTCGGCTCCTATGTCGCGGGCATCATGGCGAAAGCAGGCATGGGCGCCTTCCCCCTCAGCGACCCGCTGATCGGCCTTGTGGCGGCGGCGGCGGTGAGTGGCTTTGCTGGCTTCATCACGAGCTTTCTCGTGCTGCGCGGCTCCGACCTTACCCGCCTCATGGTGACGCTGGGCGTGGCCTTGATCCTCGCCGAACTCGCCAACCAGATGCGCTGGCTCACCGGCGGCGCGGACGGGCTGCAGGGTGTGTCGTCCTCGGCCATTCTTGGGATTTGGGAGTTCGATCTGTGGGGCCATACGGCCTATCTCTATTCGCTCACGGTGCTCTTCATCTGCTTCTGGATTTCACGGCGCATCGTTCATTCCCCCTTTGGCCTGTCGCTCAAGGCCATCAAGGGCAATGCGCTGCGCGCCCGCGCCATCG
Source organism: Beijerinckiaceae bacterium (assembly GCA_947372795.1). Classification (GTDB taxonomy): domain Bacteria; phylum Pseudomonadota; class Alphaproteobacteria; order Rhizobiales; family Beijerinckiaceae; genus Terripilifer. Next base: position 16,601 of record CANBVC010000038.1, on the reverse strand, counting down.
GCGTTCCCGTGAATGCGCGCCTGATCGCCATCTATACGATCGCAGCCGCGATTGCGGGCGTCGCTGGCGCTCTGCTCGCGCAGACGACCCAGTCGGCCTCACCCGACATGATCGCCTTTCATCGCTCGGCCGACGCCTTGCTCATCCTCGTCTTTGGCGGCGCTGGCTATCTTTATGGCGGCCTCATCGGCGCGGGCCTGTTCCGCGTGATGCAGGATGTGATCGGCGCCATCACCCTGCAATACTGGCAGTTCTGGCTCGGCCTCGTGCTAGTGCTGCTGGTGCTCTTCGTGCGTGGCGGCGTGATCGGCCTGCTTGAAGGCTGGCGGGACCGCATGACCCGCAAGGGAGATGCGCCATGAGCTTCGTGCTGGAGACCCAAGGGCTCTGCAAGAGTTTCGGCGGCATCATCGCCACCGATAATGTGAGCTTTCAACTGCCCGCCGGCGCGCGCCATGCGCTCATCGGCCCCAATGGCGCGGGCAAGACCACCTTCGTCAATCAACTGACTGGCGTGCTCACGCCGACATCGGGGAAGATCCTTTTCGAAGGGGCCGACATCACCAGCTGGAGCGTGCGGCGCCGGGCCACCGCAGGCATCGCCCGCACCTTCCAGATCAACCAGCTTTTCGCTGATCTGAGCCCGCTTGAGTCGGTGGTGCTGGCGATCAGCGAGCGCGAGAACGCTGCGTCCGAATGGTTCAAACCGCTGGGATCGCGCGCCGACATCGTGGACGAAGCCTGCACCCTGCTCGATACGCTTGGCATCGGCGATGTGCGCGAGGCCCGCGTCGGCTCCCTGCCCTATGGCAAGCAACGCCTGCTCGAAATCGCCCTTGCGCTGGCGGCGAAGCCAAAACTCCTGTTGCTCGACGAACCTGCCGCAGGCGTGCCCGAATCCGAGCGCGAGCAGATCCTCGACGTGGTCGCACGCTTGCCAGAGTCTGTCGCGCTGGTGCTCATCGAACACGACATGCACCTCGTGTTCCGCTTCGCAAAGACGATCTCGGTTCTGGTGAACGGCGCTTTGTTCTGCGAGGGAACCGCTGAGGAAATCGCGCGCGATCCGCGCGTGCGGCAGGTCTATCTCGGCGAAGAGGATGTCGGACATGGCTGATCTTCTCGAACTCGAAGGAATCTGCGCCGGTTATGGCGAGGCGGTCGTCCTCACAGACATTTCGCTGAAGTTGGCGGAAGGCGAGGCTCTGGCCCTGCTCGGGCGCAACGGAACGGGCAAGACGACGCTCATCAACACCATTGTGGGGCTGACGCGCCGCAGGTCTGGAACCATACGCCTTGGCGGCGCCGACATCACCCGCCTGCGGCCCGACCAGCGCGCGCTGGCTGGCATTGGCTGGGTTCCGCAGGAACGCAACATCTTCAAATCGCTGACGGTGGATGAAAACATCACGGCCGTCGCGACGAAGGGCCCCTGGAATCTGGAGCGCATCTTCGCGATGTTCCCGCGCCTCGCCGAGCGGCGCCGCAACATGGGCGATCAGCTTTCAGGCGGCGAACAGCAGATGCTCGCCATAGGTCGCGCGCTAGCGCTCAACCCGCGCGTTCTCCTGCTCGACGAGCCGACCGAAGGGCTTGCGCCCATTATTGTAGATGAATTGCTGGCGGCCCTGCGCAAGATCGTGCGCGAGGAGGGGCTCGCCGCCGTCATCGTGGAGCAAAGCCCACGAAAAATCCTGCCTCTTACGGATACCGCAATCATCCTTGATCGCGGTATGGTCGCCTACAGGGGCGAGAGCGCCGCTCTTGCGGACGACGCAACCACCCTCGCCAATCTGCTCGGAGTCGCCGAGCGTTCGCCAACGGCCGCAAAGGCCTGATCAAAAGGACGTCTACGTCATGATGCGCACTACGCCGCCTTTCCGCGCCGACCATGTCGGCTCCATCCTGCGCTCTGCGCCCCTCAAGGAAGCGCGCGAGAAGTTCGCGGCCAAGACGATTTCGGCTGAAGAGCTGAAGGCGGTTGAGGATGTCGAGATCAAGAAGATCATCGCCAAGCAGGAAGCCATCGGCCTTGAAGCGATCACCGACGGCGAATTCCGCCGCTCGTGGTGGCATATGGACTTCATCGGCGAGCTCGATGGCGTGGATGTGATCGAAGTCGATCAGGGCATCCAGTTCACAGGCACCCAGACCAAGCCCAAGGCGCCCCGCGTGACCGGCAAGCTCGGCTCCAAGCACCATCCCCATATCGAACACTTCAAGTTCCTCGCCGCCAATACGACGAAGACCCCGAAGCAGGCGATCCCGAGCCCCTCGATGCTGCACTATCGCGGGGGGCGCAAGATGATCAACATGGGCGTCTACCCGACCATGGACGAGTTCTATCACGACCTCGGACAGGCCTATAAGCAGGCGATCGACGGGTTCTACGCCGCTGGCTGCCGTTACATCCAGATCGACGATTGCAGCTTCGCTTATCTGTGCGATCCCCAGCAGCGCGAGATGCTGGCCGCGCGTGGCGACGACCCGGTAAAGCAGGGCGAAATCTATGTGGGCATGATGAACGCCGCGCTTGAGAACAAGCCCGCCGATCTCACCGCCACCATGCATGTGTGCCGCGGCAACTTCCGCTCGACCTTCATCTCCTCGGGCGGCTATGAGCCGATCGCTGATCTCATGTTCAACACGCTGAACATCGACGGTTATTTCCTCGAGTGGGATAATGATCGCTCCGGCGGTTTCGAGCCCCTGCGCTACCTGCCCAAGGGCAAGACCGTTATCCTGGGTCTCGTGACCTCCAAGACCGGCGTGCTCGAAACCCGCGACGCGCTGCTGCGCCGCATCGATGAAGCGTCCAAGTTCGCGCCGCTCGACCAGCTCTGCCTCAGCCCCCAGTGCGGCTTCGCATCCACCGAGGAAGGCAATACGCTGGCCGAGGAAGAGCAGTGGGCCAAACTGAAGCTCGTCGTCGACGTGGCCAAGGAAGTTTGGGGCAAGTAAGTCTGCCGAATTGAGAATCTCCCCGCGCAGCCTCGTTCATGAGCGCCGCGCGGGGCTTTGTGTCTGCGGAGGATGAATGGCGAAGTTTCTGGATCTGGCGTGCGCCGTCGAAGAGATGGTCCACGATGGCGATGTGCTGGCGATGGAGGGCTTCACCCATCTCATCCCCTTCGCGGCGGGCCACGAAATCATTCGCCAGAAGCGGCGCGATCTGACGCTCATTCGCATGACGCCGGACCTCATCTATGACCAGATGATCGGCATGGGCTGCGCCAGTAAACTCATCTTTTCATGGGGCGGCAATCCGGGCGTCGGCTCTACCCACCGCATCCGCGACGCGGTCGAGAACCAGTGGCCCCGCCCGCTCGCAATCGAAGAACATTCCCACGCCGCCATGGCCAACGCCTATGAAGCCGGCGCGGCGAACCTGCCTTTCGCCATGCTGCGCGGCTATATCGGCGTCGATCTGCCCAAGGTGAACCCGCAGATCCGCAAGATCACCTGCCCCTATACGGGCGAGGAGCTGGCCACCGTGCCGGCCATCCGCCCCGATGTCGGCATCGTCCATGCTCTGCGGGCCGACCGTGAGGGCAATGTGCTGCTGGAAGGCATCACCGGCTGCCAGAAGGAAGTGGTGCTGGCTTCCAAGCGCACCATCGTGACTGTTGAAGAAGTGGTCGACGACCTCAAGGCTTCGTCCCCCAATTCCGTCATCCTGCCGTCATGGGTCATTGGCGCAGTTGTCGTCGTGCCCGGCGGCTCGCATCCCTCCTATGCGCATGGCTATTACACGCGCGACAATTCCTTCTACATCGCCTGGGACAAGGTCTCGCGCGAGCGCGACTCGTTTCTGGCCTGGATGGAGGAAAACGTCATGACGAAGGGCCCGGACGATTTCGCTGTCCACGCTGGCGGGAGGGCTGCGTCATGAGCATGGCCTATACGCCCAACGAGATGATGACCATCGCCGCCGCTCGCGCCCTGCGCAATGAAGATGTGTGCTTCGTCGGCATCGGCGCCCCTTCGGCCGCCTGCAATCTCGCGCGCCTCACCCATGCGCCGAAGATCACGCTGATTTACGAATCCGGCACGATCGCGACCAAGCCCAATGTGCTGCCGCTTTCGATCGGCGATGGCGAGTTGTGCGACACCGCGCTGACCACCGTCTCGGTGCCTGAGATGTTCCGCTACTGGCTGCAGGGTGGGCGCATGACGGTGGGATTTCTGGGCGGTGCGCAGATCGACCGCTTCGCCAATCTCAACACGACAGTGGTTGGTGATTATCACAAGCCGAAGGTGCGCCTGCCGGGCGGCGGCGGCGCGCCCGAGATCGCCACCAATTGCCGTGAAATCTTCATCATCATGGCCATGGGCAAGCGCGCCTTCGTCGAGAAGCTGCCCTTCATCACCTCCATGGGCCATGGCCCGACTGGACGCGAACGGCGCGCGCTTGGCGTGGCCTCGAAGGGCCCGACCCGGCTCATCACCGACCTCTGCGTTTTCGAGCCTGATGCGGAAACGCAGGAGATGACCGTCGTCTCCATTCATCCGGGCGCGACGCGCGAGCAGATCATCGAGAACTGCGGCTGGACGCCAACCTTCGCCGCATCTGTGGCCGAGACCCGCGCGCCAGACGCCATCGAGCTCGAAGTGCTGCGTGACATTCAGGCGAGAACCAAAGCCGCCCACGGCGGCTAATCGTTTCAGCGATATGCGGCTTTGAAGCCGCGAGTGAAGGGGAAAGACATGCATATTCAGGTCGGCATCATCGGCGCCGGACCCGCGGGCCTGCTGCTTGCGCGCATGCTCCATCTGCAGGGCATATCCTCGATCATTCTGGAATCGCGCAGCCGCCCCTATGTCGAGGGACGCATTCGCGCCGGCCTGCTTGAACAGGGCTCCGTCGATCTCCTTACTGAAACAGGCATGGCGGACCGGCTCTACAAGGAAGCCTTGGTGCATGAGGGAATCGAACTTCTGTTCGACGGCCAGCGTCATCGCATCGACATCACCGCCCTGACCGGCCGCAAGGTCTATATCTACGGCCAGCAGGAAGTGGTGAAGGACATGATCGCGGCTAACCTCGCCGCAGGCGTGCCGATCCTTTTCGAAGCTGACGCCTATGAGATCAGCGGGATTGAGGGCGACCGCGCCACGATCCGCTATCGCCATGAAGGCAAGGACGAAGTCCTGACCTGCGATTACGTCGCGGGCTGCGATGGCTTCCACGGCATCAGCCGCGACATGATCCCCGCCCACCTGTTCAAAGGCCACGACCGGATCTATCCCTATGGCTGGCTCGGCATTCTCGCCAACGCCGCGCCCACGCGCGACGAGCTGCTCTATTGCAGCCACGACAACGGCTTTGCGCTCTTCACCATGCGTTCGGCCACAGTGTCGCGCTGCTATCTGCAGGTCGCGCCTGACGAGAATGTGGACAACTGGTCGGACGACCGCATCTGGAGCGAGCTTGAGAAGCGCCTTGGCAAGCACGAGGGTCTGACGATCAGCACGGGCGAGATCACCCAGAAATCAGTGACCGCCATGCGCAGCTTCGTGGCCGAGCCCATGCGCCATGGCCGCATGTTCCTCGCGGGCGACTCCGCCCATATCGTGCCGCCCACCGGCGCCAAGGGCATGAACCTCGCAATCTCAGACATCTATGTGCTGGCGAAGGCGCTGGTCGCTTTCTACAAGAAAAACGACGCCAGCCTCTTCGACAGCTATGGCCCCACCTGCCTGCGCCGCATCTGGCGCGCCCAGCATTTCTCATGGTGGATGACCTCTATGCTGCACAATTCGCCGGAGGCCAGCCCCTTCGACGACAAGCGCCGGATCGCCGAGCTTTACACGGTCGCCACCTCCGTCGCAGGCCAGACCCTTCTTGCGGAGAACTATGTGGGTCTTCCCTTCGAGGCGTGATGAGCCGCCGCCGCGCTTGCTCCCTATGCCCGCCAGGCGTAAGGCTGCGATAGAGAGCAGGTCGGATGCGAGCAAAACACAGCGATATCGAGCATCAGGATCCGGGCGACGCCATTCGCCCGGGTCACGGCTCTGCGCCCATTGACGACACCGATTACGAGCATCGTCACTTCATCAATTTGCTGGCCATCGTTTTTCTGCTCGTCATAGCAGGCGCGATCATATGGACCGTGCGGGCCATGGACGAGAACGAACATCTGCAGCGCTGCCTCAATGCAGGCAGGCGCGATTGCGTGAAGATCGATACGCCCCCCTCTATGGGAATACGTATGCCCACTCGCTGACTACTCGACGGGCCTGCCGGCGGCCGCGTGGGCGCGATGGCGCAGCGCCCAGGCCAGCCCCAGAACGAAAATGATCCCCGCAACTCCGCCGACGACTTCATCGACCAGAGCCGGCCATTCGCCCATGATGCGATGCCAACCCGCATCTGCCACGATCAGCGACCCAGCGACCCAGCCGAGCAAACCAGCGCCCGCCCAGACGAGAGCCGGATAGCGCTGCAGCAGGGTGATGATGAGCGTCGCGCCGAAGATGATGAGCGGCACTGAAAGCCCAAGCCCAAAAACAATCAGCGCCGTAGAACCTTTCGCCGCAGCTGCGATGGCGATGACATTGTCCAGAGACATAACCATGTCGGCGATGGCGACTGTGCGAACCGCGTTCCAGATCGTATCGGACTCTTTCACCGAAGCTTCGTCGGTCTCATCCAGCAGAAGCTTCACCGCGATCCAGAAAAGAAGGAGCCCCCCGACGAGCTTGAGATAGGGGATCTCCATCAGCTCAACGACCGCCAACGTGAAAATGATGCGCAACAACACAGCAACGCCTGCGCCCAGCATGACGCCGACGCGGCGCTGGCGCGGCGGCAGCGAACGGCAGGCCAGCGCGATCACCACCGCGTTATCTCCGGACAAAAGGACATTGATCCAGATGATTTGCAGCAGTTGAAGCAGAAAGGTCGTATCCACCATCATATCCAGGTCGTGAGTTGCGCGGACCTTGCAGTCCGCGTCTGCGAGGGTCAAGCGCTAGTTAACGCGCGTTCGGCGCACCTCACCCGCCATCACGAGCAAAGCGGAGGCAGCAGCCTTAACCATTCGATCAAGACCGGGACGGCGATGCGTATCGCCTTCGCCAAGACGCGGCGTATGGATGAAACCCACCTGCCCCATCGTTTTCGAAAGCGTCAGGAACAGGGTCTGGTTGCAGACGTAATCTCCTGCATCCATGGACAGCCGCGTCGCCGCGATACGGTTCATGGCGGCGCTGATGCGCTGAGCGGGCCAGCGCGCGGCGCGCTCGAACGGCGCTTGGGGCATCACGGCGCGAGCGGACGCAAAGGCGCGTGAAGCATCTGGTCTGAGGGTTCCGACCCTGTTCAGGGCCCGCATTTCGACGCTGAGCGCCTTGCGGCGCCCGGCGAGGCCCAGATGCAGCACAACATCAGGCAGCGTCTCCTGCAAGGCCAAGCTCAAAGCTTCATCAACCGCAGAAAAGCGAACAGGCAGCACGCGGGTATGAAGCGCTATGGAGAGACGCGCCAGACGTCTCCCGTGTCGGCGCTCCAGCTCGCGCACGATGGCGATGGTGGGGTTCGACGGGGCGCCGGGAAAGGCGCCGAAAGCCGTAACCAGAACCTTGATCATGGGTATTTTTGCACCCTACAAATATGTTTCAGTCCCATTCTCGTCACCTTTGCCGTTCACAAGGCAACTGAGCAGAGGGGCTCGTTAACTTTTCGTCAAGGACTCCTTTGCTTCATGGGCGCGGCGACCCTCTGCGGCGCCGCCATCCTGGAGGATTAAATCATGCGCCTGGGCCCCAAGCCCCGGAAGGAAAGACTGTCGGCCCGCATCCGGGTCGCGACGGTTTGCGCCTTCATGTCGCTACTGTCCGGCTGCATAGGCGATGGCGCCGGCTCTTCCATGAATCTGTTCGCCTCAAGGCCCATGACCGCCGCCCAGTCCGTGACCCTGTTCATCGCCTCCACACGCCGCGATGACCGCCGCGTCGGCGAAAGCGTGGGGGACGGCGGCGTTCATCACGCCATGGCGATGATGAACGTGCCGCCCGGCCATCAGCCCGGCATTATCGAGGCGCCCACCTTCGGCAAGCCCAATCCCAACAGCCATTTCACAATGCTCAACGCCCGCGCCATGACGCCGGAGCGTTTCGCAAGCGAGATCGGCTCGCATATTTCCGGCCGCGTGGGCGCCGACCGCGACATCCTGCTTTATGTACACGGCTTCAACACCAGCCTAGAGGAAGCTCGCCTGCGGCTGACGCAGGTGGTCGTGGACGCGCGTTTCGGCGGCGTTCCCGTGCTTTTCACCTGGCCTTCTGAATCGGGCATGCTGAGCTATGTCTCGGCCAAGGAGCGCGCCACCGCCTCGCGCGATGCCTTGCAGGGCTTGATCCGCGACCTCGCGGCGACGCCAGGCGTCGGCCGTGTGCATGTACTGGCTCATTCCATGGGCTCATGGCTCGCGATGGAAGCCCTGCGCGAAAATGCGATCGCTGGCCACCCCGATCTCGGCGGCAAGCTGGGCGATGTGATGCTCGCCGCCCCCGATATCGATCTTGGCGTCTTCCGTCAGCAGATGGTGCGGCTGGGCTCCGCCGCCCGCGTGTCCATTTTCGTATCGCGTGGGGACAGGGCGCTGTCGCTGTCCAGCCGTCTCGCCGGTGATCGTCCGCGCGTGGGCGCAATGGACCCAAAGAATGCGCAGGATGCGACTGATCTGCGCAATCTTGGCGTTCGCGTTTATGATCTCAGCGGCTTCTCGAATGGCTTCATAGGCCACGGCGCTTATGCAGATGCGCCAGACGTCATCCGTTCTATCGGCGCGCAACTCGCCGAGCCGCGCAAGGACGACGCCGCGTCTGTCGCGGTGATCGGCGCGGAGGGCGGAAGCGCTTCTTCGATCAGCGCCCCGCCCGTGCAGCCGCTCCCCCCCATGGACGAGGGGCCGATTCCACCCGGCGCGCTGCGCTGACCTAATCCGCCAACGCCGCAAGGATACGCGCCCAACTGCGCGTGCCCTTATGGAAGGAGCTCAACTCATATTTTTCGTTCGGTGAATGGATACGGTCATCATCGAGGCCAAAGCCGACCATGAGCGCGTCCATGCCAAGATCGCGTTTGATTTCGCCCACAATCGGGATCGAACCACCAGAGCCGCCAAGCACCGGCTCGACGCCCCATTCGTCGGCGAGTGCTTTGCGCGCGCGGCTCAGGGGCTCGGAGGCGAAGGGCAGCGTCAGGGCGGGCGAGGCGCCATGGCGGATGAACTGCGCCTCGCAATCAGGCGGCAAGCGCTGCGCCACAAATGCGCGGAAGCTCGCCAACACCGACTCGGGATCCTGCGCGCCGACCATGCGGAACGAGAATTTGGCGCTCGCCTGCGCAGGCAGCACAGTCTTTGAGCCCGCGCCCGTATAGCCGCCGATGACGCCGTTCACATCGCAAGTCGGACGCGCCCAGATCAGCTCCAGTATGCTGCGCCCGCGCTCGCCAGCGGGCTGCGACAGGCCGACGTCGCCCAGAAACTTAGCCTCGTCGAAATCTAGCGCCCGCCATTGGTCGGCGATTTCCTGCGGCAGTTCAGGCACGCCATCGTAGAAGCCCGGCAGGGTGACGGCGCCATTGGCGTCATGAAGATCAGCGACGATCTTCGACAGGACGTGGATGGGATTGCGCGCCGCGCCGCCGAACAACCCGGAATGAAGATCGCGTGAGGCCGCGCGGATCACCACTTCTTCGAGCGCGAGGCCACGCAACATGGTGGTGATCATCGGCGTGTTGCGGTTCCACATATTGGTGTCGCAGAGCATGGCGAGATCGGCGGTAAGGTCGCCCTTGTTCGCAGCCAGAAAGGCGGGCAGCGAAGGCGAGCCGCATTCCTCCTCGCCCTCAAAGAGCAATGTCACATGGCAAGGCAGACCGTCCGTCTCCATGAAGGCGCGGCAGGCCTCCACGAAGGTCATGAGCTGGCCTTTGTCGTCAGCCGCGCCGCGCGCTACGATGCGCTTACCCTCGGAAGCGTCGACCATGCGAGGCGCGAAAGGCTCGGTCTCCCAGAGTTCAAGGGGATCGGCGGGCTGCACATCGTAATGGCCGTAGAAGAGCACATGAGGCGCATCGCTGCGCTTTGACCTGGCGTGCGCCACGACCATGGGATGTCCGGCTGTAGGCCGCACGGAAGCCTCGAAGCCGAGCCCATTGAGCTCATCCACCAGCCAGCTTGCGGCGCGGGCGCAGTCTTCCTTAAAGGCGGGGTCGGCGGAAATCGAGGGGATCTCCAGCAGCCCGAAAAGGCGCTTCAACGCCCCATCAAGGTTATGGTCGATGCGGGCGAGAACGTTGTCGAGGCTGGCCATGGGAATCTCCGGCTATGCAGGAGATGTAGCGCAGCCCGCCGCCCGTTCAAAGCCTTCAGCGTTTCATGCCGCCAAGCACATTGCGCAGGATCGCCCGCGTGATCTGCGTGCCAAGCGATCGCGCCGCCGATTGTGCGACCGAGCGGATGATGAGTTCGCCCGTCGACATGCGATTGCCACGGCCATTGGACGGCCGCTCGCCAGAGCCGCCGCCGATCATGCCCCCAATGGTGTCGAGAATGCCGCCACCGCTTGATGGCGTTTGCGGCTCCTGAGCAGGCGGAACGTTCGGAACAGTCCTTGGGCCCCAGGGTCCGGGTTCAGCGGACGAAGGCCCCGCCTGTGGCGCGCCCCATGGCGAGGCGGGCGCAGATTGCGTCTTCTCCACCATTTTCGTGCCGCGTTTGTTCAAGACTTCAAATGCGGATTCACGGTCGATGGTGGCGTCATATTTGCCGCGAAGCGGGCTGGCGGCCACCACGGCTGCGCGCTCCTCAGGCGTGATCGGGCCAACGCGTGAGCCGGGCGGAGCGATGAGCGTGCGCGCGACCACGGCGGGCGTGCCGCCCTTCTCCAGCATGGAGACCAGCGCCTCGCCGACGCCAAGCTGCGTGATGACCTCGCCCGTGTCGAATTTCGGATTGGCGCGGAACGTATCGGCGGCGGCCTTCACCGCCTTCTGATCGCGCGGGGTGAAGGCGCGCAGGGCATGTTGCGCGCGATTGCCGAGCTGGCCCAGAACGACATCGGGCACATCAAGCGGGTTCTGCGTGACGAAATAAACGCCGACGCCTTTGGAGCGGATGAGACGCACGACCTGTTCGATGGCGGTCATCAGATTTTTCGGCGCATTGTCGAAAAGCAGATGCGCTTCATCAAAGAAGAAAACGAGCTTCGGCTTGTCGGCGTCGCCGACCTCGGGAAGCGTTTCAAAGAGTTCGGAGAGCATCCATAAAAGGAACGTCGCATAGAGCTTTGGGCTGCGCATCAACTTGTCGGCGGCCAGCACATTGATGACGCCGCGTCCGTCACGATCGGTGCGGATGAAATCCTCGATCGACAAAGCGGGCTCACCGAAGAACTTGTCGGCGCCCTGATTTTCCAGCACCAGCAACTGACGCTGGATCGCGCCCACCGTGGCAGGCGCCACATTGCCATATTGCTTGGTGAGTTCGGATGCGTTGTCGAGAACCATGGCGAGCAGCGCGCGCAGATCCTTCAAATCGAGCAGCAGCAGCCCCTGCTCATCGGCGATGCGAAAGACGATGTTGAGCACGCCTTCTTGCACATCATTGAGATCAAGCAGGCGGGCCAGCAACACAGGCCCCATTTCAGAGACCGTGGCGCGCACGGGATGACCTTGCTCGCCAAACACATCCCAGAACACGACCGGGAAACGATCCGGCGTATAGGTCACGCCGATGTCCTTCGCGCGCTGCATGAAAGGCGCCTTGCCCTCGCCCGCCATGGCGAGGCCGGAAAGATCGCCCTTCACATCAGCGCAGAAGACTGCGGCGCCCGCGTTGGAGAAACCCTCGGCCAGCACCTGCAAAGTCACCGTCTTGCCCGTGCCCGTCGCGCCCGCCACGAGCCCGTGGCGATTGCCAAGCGATAGCTCAAGATATTGATAGGCGTCGCCTTTACCGATCAGGATCTTGCCGGGCTGGTTCGCAGGATCGTTCGTCATGTCTCGCCTTCTCAACCAAACATTTCAAAACTTATAAGCCAGGTCCGCCGCGCGCGCCACAGGGGGGAACCCGTAAGGGTCGCGCCTGCTTGTCATTTGCGTTAGCCTCATTTGAACCGGCGCAAAACTTAGGTGGGGTCTCCAAACATGGATGAAATGATCGCGAAAGTAAGCGAGGCCTCCGGTGTGGCGCCTGACCTGACGCGCAAGGCGGTGGTGGAAATATTTTCTTTTCTCCAGCGGGAGGCTTCGCCCGAGGCGATGGACGCGCTCATGGAAAAGATCCCCGGCGCCGCTGACTTCACCGACCGTATGCAGCAGGCCGCGCCGCCCATCGGCGGCATCATGGGGCTTGCGGGCAACCTCATGGGGATTGGGCTCGGTATGGCCGAGATGCAGGCCATCGGCCGCGAAGTCTTCGCTTATGCGCGAACCGTCGCGGGCGAGGAGACGCTCAACAAGGTCGCCGTCTCCGTGCCCGCGCTGGCCGCGCTTGGCTGAAGGGTTCAGATCGGCTTGGCGTCGAGCAGAATGAAGGCGATGCGGCAGACTTCCGCGCCGCGATTGACCCAGGCGTGGTTGGTGCCCTGCTGCACCAGCACATCGCCTGCTTTCAGGTGAATCTCGCTATCGTCGAGCAGCATGTCGATCTCGCCCTGCAGGATGATCGCGTAATCCACCGTGCGGGTGCGGTGCATGAAGGGATGGCGCGGCGGCAGGCCGCGAATCTCGGGCTCGTGCGCAAGCTCCTTCATCCGGGCGGTCATATCCATCTTCTCGGCTTCAGCCGTCACCGGCGGATAATCCATGATGCGGAAGATAGAGGCGCCGGGCAGCGGCGAGGTGCCGATTTGCAACGCACCGCGATCCTGCGGCCCGGCGATGTCGGCCGGCGCGCCGTCGGTGGTCCAGATCAAATTGGCGACATTATTCTTGCCCGGCCGCACAGCGCGATTGGGGTTCTCGCTGTCAAAGAGAACGACTGCCTTGCCCTCTTCGTTGACGGTGGTGACGACGCGGCGAACGCGCCCTTCTGGTATCATCATGGTTGGAATCCTCTCTTGTGGGTGCAAGCTCGCCGAGCGCGGGGCCGCTGTAAAGCCCGGCGCCGCAAATTCCGACTTTCGGCCCGCAGACGTTAGCCATGGAAAGGCCTATAAGCCTTGGCTCAAGCGCTCAGGCGCAAAGATTTCGAGGAGACTGGGATGAAACGGGCGAAGACGGCCCCAAAGCGCCAGAAAACGGCCAATGGCAAGGGCGCAACCCCTGCCGTCCGGCGCGAGGCTGCGGGCGAACAGCGCATCGACCAGAGCTCGATCGAGGCTGTCGACCGGGCGGGCCGCATTCTCTTCGCCCTCGCCGCTTCCGCGCGCGAGTCGAGCCTGCTCGACATCGCCAGCCTCGCCGGCCTGTCAAAGCCCACCACCTTTCGCATTCTTGCGACCCTCGTGGCGGAGGGCCTAGCGTCCCAGAACCGGGAAACCGCGAGCTACCGGCTTGGCGTGCTGCCGCTGGGGCTGGCGAATTCCGTCCTGCAATCGATCCCCGTGCGGGCTCTGGCGCGGCCGATCATGACCTCGATCCGCGACAAGGTGAACGAATCAGTGGTGCTCGCGGTGCGTGAAAACGATTTTCGGGTGAATGTGGATTCAGTCGAGGCCATCAACACGATCAGCCAGAGCCAGCAAATAGGCATACCGATTCCGCTTTATGCGGGCGCGACGAGCCGGGTCTTTCTGGCCGCCATGAGCGCTGAAGACCTCGCAGCCTATCTCGACCGTACGGATCTTCAGTCCTTTTCCGATACGACCATGATCGATCGCGCGCGGCTTGAAGCGGGAATAGAGCGGGTGCGCCAAAGAGGTTTTGCGCTCAGCACCGCAGAGTTCACGGTGGGCGGCGTCGCGGTGGCCCATATCGTCAGGGATCGCCATGGCGCAACCGTGGCCGCGCTGCATGTTTCGATACCGCGCAGCCGCGCCAGCGAAGAGTTGATCGAGCGTTGCGCGGCGGCGCTTAAGGCGGGGGTTGAAACGCTGGAACGCGCCATCGCGGCCTAGAAGGAAGGACGCATATGTTCGAATCAGCGGCCCTGCCACACGACCTTTCGAAAGAAGACTTCGACAAGATCGAACCGCGCCTGCGCGAAGATCTGCTTGACGCGCAATTTGAGCTGCGGGAGGCGAAGAAGAAAACCATCCTGGTGCTCATCAACGGATCGGATGGCGCAGGCAAGGGCGAGCTGCTTGACCAGCTCTACGAATGGCTCGACCCACATTATCTCGACACCCTGTCATATTTCGCCCCCTCGCCGGAAGAGCGCAAACGCCCGACTTACTGGCGCTTCTGGCGCGACATGCCCACCCATGGCCGCATTGGCGTCGTGCTGGGCTCCTGGTATCACCCGGCGCTCGATGGACGCGCGCGGGGCCTGCTCGACGAGGCGGCTTTTTCGCAGGCGCTGAACGACATCAACGAATTCGAGACCATGCTGGCGGCTGAAGGCGTCACGCTTCTCAAGCTGTGGCTCTTCCTGCCTGAAAAGGAAGCGCGAAAGAGGCTGAAGAACGTGCTGCGCGCGGATGGATCACGCAAGCGGCCGGTCGTGATGGAATGGAACCATATCGAGACGAAAAACGACCGCAAAAGGCTCAACGAAGCGGGCCTCGAAATGGCGGACATCACCTCCACGGGGCTCGCGCCGTGGTATGTGGTGGCGGGCGATAACGACCGCTACAGGGATATCGCCGTCGGCAGGCTGCTCCTGGAAGCGTTGCATCGGGCTGGAGCGGACGCTGTCCCTGACAAGGCCGTGAAAGCCAGGACAGCGAAGTCAAAAGCGCCCAAGGATGCGCCGGAAGCAGAGATTCCGCTCAAGGCGCCGAGCGTCGTCGCAGCCCTTGACCTTACGCAAAGCCTCTCCCCCCAGGACTATCGTGAGGAGTTGCGACATTACCAGCATGCGCTGACACGCATCACCACCGCCAAATGCTTTCGCGAGCGCGGCCTTGTCATCGCCATGGAAGGCAATGACGCGGCCGGCAAGGGCGGCGCGATCATGCGCATACGCGAAGCGCTCGACCCGCGCGATTTTCGCGTGCATGGCATCGGCGCGCCCACCGACGAAGAGCGCGCCCATCCCTATCTCTGGCGCTTCTGGCGCAGGATACCCGTGCGGGGCCAAACCAGCATCTTTGATCGAAGCTGGTATGGCCGGGTGCTGGTGGAGCGGGTGGAAGGCCTCTGCACCCAGAACGACTGGCTGCGCGCCTATGGCGAGATCAAGGATTTCGAGCGCCAGCTGGCGCAGGCTGACTATACGGTGGTGAAATTCTGGCTGGCCATCAGCAAGGAGGAGCAATTACAGCGCTTCCGCGAGCGTCAGGACACGCCGGTCAAACGCTACAAGCTCACCCCAGACGACTGGCGCAACCGCGAAAAATGGGACGACTACGAGCAGGCGGTCAACAATATGGTGAACCTGACCAGCACCAGACGCGCGCCATGGACGCTGGTGGAGGCCAACGACAAGAATTTCGCCAGAGTGAAAGTGCTGCGCACCATCGTGGAAGCGCTGGAGCGTTGAGGTCTCTACGACTTTCCGCCTGTGGCGGGGCGGGCCAAGCCATGCGAAAAGATTCTCAACGGTAACCGAAGCTCACGATCAGCATTCGCAGGCGCTGATCGTCAGCATGACCCAGATGCGCGCCATGTCAGACAAGCCGACCTCTTTTGCGGATGGGTTCCCCAAGGCCACCGAGGCGCAATGGCGCGCGCGGGTGGACGCCGTGCTCAAGGGCGCGCCCTTCGAGCGGCTGCAGGGGCGCAGCTATGACGGGCTGAGCATCTCCCCCCTCTACACGCGCCTCCTCGAAGACCGCCCGCGCGCCGTCAAGGCAGGCGGCGCCGGCTGGGCGCGGCTGGCGCGGGTCGATAATCCCGATCCCGAGGCGGCGAACCGTCAGGCTTTGGCCGATCTCGAAAACGGCGCCACGGGCCTGCATCTCGTTTTTCAGGGCGCTGCGGGCGCCTATGGCTTTGGCCTGCCCGCCGGGCGCGAGGCGCTTGAGCGGGCGCTGGAAGGCGTGGCGCTTGACGTAGGCGTGCCCATCGAACTCGACCTTGGCCCGCAAACCATCGACAGCTCGAGGCATCTCGCCGACCTCATCGCTGCGGCGGGCGGCGATGAGGGAAACATCAGCTTCGGCCACGATCCCCTCGGCCAGATGGCGCTCACAGGCGAAGCGGCGGCGCCTGACGCCGCAAAGCTCGCCATGGGCCTCAACGGCCGCACCCTCGTCGCCGATGGGCGCATGGTGCATGGCGCCGGCGGATCGGAAGCGCAGGAACTCGCCTTCGTGATCGCAAGCGCCCTCGCCTATCTGCGTGCGCTTGAGGGCGCTGGCGCTGACCTTGCGGCGGCGCGAAGCAAGATCGGCTTTCGCCTCAGCGTCGACGCCGACGAAATTCTGGGCATCGCCAAGCTACGCGCCCTGCGCCGCCTCTGGGCGCGGGTGGAGGAGGCCTGCGGCCTGACCCCTGCCCCGATTCATATCCATGCCGAAACCTCCTTCCGCATGATGAGCCG
>CANBVC010000037.1 GCA_947372795.1 Beijerinckiaceae bacterium | reverse complement strand
TCCTCGGTCAGTTCAGCGCCATCGCGCGGCTGGGGCACGCCGAAGCCTTCGGGCAGGCGACCGTCGAACATGCCAGCGGCCTTCAGCTCGTCGAGGCCCGGCAGATCGCCGATGGTTTCGAGGCTGAAATGCAGCAGGAACGTATCCGTCGTTCCATAGGTGATGGGACGGCCCGGCGCCTTGCGGCGACCGCGCAGGCGCACCCAGCCGGTCTCCATCAAAACGTCCAGCGTGCCCTTCGAAATGGCGACGCCGCGAATTTCCTCTATCTCCGCGCGGGTCACCGGCTGGTGATAGGCGATGATCGACAGGGTTTCGATGGCCGCGCGGGACAGCTTCTTGGGCTCCGACACCTCACGCGACAGGAGCCAGCTCAGGTCCGGCGCAGTGCGGAAGGTCCAGCGGGTGTTGACGCGGATCAGATTGATCCCACGCCCCACGTAATGCGCGCGCAGGGCCTCAAGCGCCTCAAGCGCGCTCACACCGTCGGGCATGCGCTTGGCGATGTCCTTCTCCTCGACCGGATCGGACGAGACGAAAATCAGCGCCTCGGCGATGCGGCTGGCCTGGAGAATGGCCTCAGCACGCGCGTCATCAGCCTCATCCTGCGGAAACAATCTGGCGATCTCAGCCACTTAAACTCCTGTTGTTACTCAAGCCGCTTGCTCGTCGGAGGGTTCCCCCAAGGGGCCCCCCTCTGGCGGCGGCGGCGTTTGATCGACGTGACGACGCACCCACAAGGGGGCGAAGGCGCGATCCTGACGCAGTTCAATGATCCCCTCGCGCACCAGCTCGAGAGAGGCGGAAAACGCGGAGGCCCTGACGCTTTTGCGCATCTCGGGGGCGACGCAATATTCGATGAGGTAGTGGTCCATGATGGTCCACTCCATCGCCACGCCAGCCAGCCGCTCCAGCGCCTCGCGCGCGTCGTGGATCGACCAGACATGGCGCTTGTGCAGGGTGACTTTGGAAAGAGCCACCATCTGGCGCTGACGGGCATAGGCGGCCAGAAGATCGTAGATCGACGCCTTCCACTGGGGATGGCGCAGAATTTCGATCCCGGCGGGGGAGCCGTTGAGATGGACATCGCGGCCAAGGCGCGGGCGGTTGATCAGCTTTTCGGCGGCGGCGCGGATCGCTTCAAGATGGCGCAGGCGCGCTGCGAGCGCGGCGGCGAGATCGGCGGCGGCCGGTTCAGGCCCCTTGGGCGGCTCGGGCAGCAGCAGGCGCGACTTCAGATAAGCGAGCCAGGCGGCCATGACCAGATAATCGGCGGCAAGCTCCAGACGGACCCGGCGCGCCTCGTCGATGAAGGCCAAGTATTGATCGACCAGCGCGAGGATCGAAATCTTCTGCAGATCGACCTTCTGGCGGCGCGCAAGCTCCAGCAAAAGGTCGAGCGGACCCTCGAACCCGTCCACATCCACAAGGAAGGACGGTTCCGATTCCGACTTGTCGTTTTCCGCCTCGAAGGGCAGTTCCCGGGCCACGCTAGACTCTCCGACGCGAGCGACGGATTGACCGCTCGCAGCGCGGAAGAGTGACGCCTCTAGGCGGTCGTCGCAAGCATCAAGTGGATCCGGGCGCGCGCATCCACAAGATCTAGTGGCTGCTCAGGCGCCAGCAGAAGGCCAAGCGCGCGCTCCGCCCGCTCAAGGCTGCGGCCCGCCAACATGGGCGCGGCCATGGCGACAGGCTCGGTCTCGGCCCAGTCGCCGTTGCAATGGAGCGCGAGATCGACCCCGGCGGCGAAAACCGCCCGGGCGCGTTCGCCAAAGTCCCCGCTCAGGGCCTTCATGGAGAGATCATCGCTCATCAGAAGGCCGTCGAAGCCGATATGGCCCCGAATGATCTCCTCGACCACCAGCCGCGAGGTCGTGCCGGGATTGTGAGGGTCAAGCGCGGTATAGACCACGTGAGCGGTCATACCGAGCGGCATGTCGTTGAGCGCGCTGAACGGCGCGAAATCCATCTCCTCCAACTCCCTGCGGGAGGCGTCGACGCGCGGCAGTTCAAGATGGCTGTCCGCCTTCGCCCGGCCGTGACCGGGGATATGCTTCACCACAGGCAGCACGCCCTGAGCCAGCATGCCTTCGCAAACCGCCCGACCAAGTGCGGCTACGGTTGCGGGATCCGCGCCATAGGCACGATCGCCCACAATGGCGTGAGATCCGGGCGCGGGCACGTCGAGCACCGGCAGGCAATCCACATTAATTCCAACCGCTTTCAAATCGGCGGCCATAAGCCGGGCGCTCAGCCGCGCAGCCCCAACCTGCGCCTCGCGTCCCCCGGCGATCTCGCCAAAGCGCGCAGCTGCGGGATAGGCGGGCCAATGGGGCGGGCCCATACGCTGCACCCGTCCGCCCTCCTGATCGATCAGGACGGGGGCGTCAGCCCGGCCGACTGCCTCGCGAAAGCTCTCCACCAGCGCGGCGACCTGCGCGGGCGTGTCGATGTTGCGTTTGAAAAGGATCAGACCCCAGGGCTGATGGCGCCCGATCAACGCCCGCTCCTGCGCATCAAGGCTCAAACCCTTGCAACCGCAGATGAAGGCTTTGGGGTGAGTCATGGATCAACACTCATGCGAGATGCCAGCCGCTCCCCTCCCCCTTGTGGGGAGGGGTAAGGGGTGGGGGTCGTGAGGCCTGTGCAGGTGTGCGCTTGGCCGACGCGCTCGCGAGCAGCATGCGCAGACCACCACCCCGTCACGCTTCGCGTGCCGACCCTCCCCGCAAGGGGGAGGGTAAATTCTCAGTTCGCCGTGACGAAGCAGGCGCCGCCAGCGTCCTTGATGCTGGAGCACATGGAGGCTGCGTCCTCGCGGGCGAGACCCCCGACGCGAATGCGCCAAACCGATTTGCCGTTGACATCGCCCTTCACCACGCCGGGCGCATGAGACCCGAGAGAGGAGGCGAACTGGCGCTGATACTTGCCGATCTTGTCGCGGGCCTCGGCCTCGTTGCCAGCGGCGGCGAGCTGAACGGCGTAACCGCCCTTGGCGACAGAGGCCGAAGCCTGCGCAGGGGTCGCGGCGGCGGTCTGCACGGCCTTGGGAGCCGACGCTTCGGTGGGCGCCGCCACGCGATTTGTAGTCTTGCCGGTTGGCGCAGCGGGAGCTGGCGCAGGGACGGCTGCAGGCGCGGCTGCGGCTGGCGTCGAGCCCGTCGCAGTGGCGGCGGCGAGCTTCTGGGCGGGCATCAGGGGCGGATTGGTCGGCCGGGCGCCGGACTCGGTGGGCGAGATGATCGTGCCATCCGGACGGACGGAAACCGTCTTCACCTTGATCGGCTCGGGGAAAGCGCCGGAGGGGCGCGCAGGCGTCGTCACAGCAGGAACGGAAGCGGTGCGCACCTGCGACAGGTCGACAGGCTGCTCCTCGCGGCTGACGACGCGGCTTGCGCCGATCTTCTCGCCGGACTTGTCGAGGACGGAGGCGGTCGCGGGAGTCGCTGCGCCGCTCGCGGGCGCAGGCGTCTCGGGAACCACCTTCAGGGGGCCGGTCGCGGCCTTGATTGTGGGCGCGCTGGCCGCCGTGGTGGGATTGCTGCGGAAAGCATAGGTGCCCGCCACGCCAGCCAGAACGATACAGAGCGCGCCGCCCATGGCGTAAATGGCCGTGCGGGACTTGCGCTTGGGCTCGACGTCGCTCTCCCAGATCGCATCCTCCTGCCGCCAGGCGCCCGGCGGGGGCGGGGGAACCTGGGAGGGCTGCGAATAGAGGTTCTTGGCGTAGGGATCTTCCTCATAGGCGCCGGGCGCGAAGGGCTCGGGCGCGCGATCATGTCCAACATGTTCGCCATAGGCGCGGCGCGCGTCGGGATGGGGCTCATGAGCCGGGCTGTGCAGATCCCAATCAGCGGAAAGATCAGGCTCGTGTGGCATGGGCTTCACGAAGGGCAAACGCTGCCCCTCGACTAGCCGCGCAAGCTCCGCGAGCGGGTCGGGACGGACATCGGCGTAGGGCTCCACGTGAGCCGCCGCGCCCGCAGGACGCCGCAGCAGGGCCTCGAATTCTTCGAGATCCACTGGAGTACGAGAAATATTGGCCGGTCCGCTCATGATCCACCTCGAGTGGCGTTTGCACGCTCGACGAGACCCGGGGGAAACCGGAAGCGTCTCAATTCACGGACCTTGTCCCGAATCAGGGACACCGGTCAATGAGCCTCAACGCATCTCCTCTGGCGCGCTAACGCCCAGAATTCGCAGGCCGGAGGCGAGAACGGAGGTTAATGAAACAACCAACGCCAACCGGGCTGCGGACAAATCTCGTCTTTCTTCATTAATAAAGCGCAAATGAGGCTGATCTTTTCCCCGGTTCCAGTGCGAATGGAAGGCGCTGGCGAGATCGTGAAGATAAAAGGCGATGCGATGGGGCTCGTGCGCAAGGGCCGCCGCCTCGATCTGGCGCGGATACTGCGCAATGAGCTTCACGAGGGCCATCTCCCCTTCGCCATCCAACAGGGAAAGGTCGGCGCCAGCCAGCGCGGCGGGTGATAGATCGATTCCGGACATCGCCGCAAGCGCCTGACGCTCAACGCTTTTTCCGCGCGCATGGGCATATTGCACATAGAAGACCGGATTGTCCTTGGACTGTTCGATCACCTTGGCGAGATCGAAGTCCAGCGTCGCGTCATTCTTGCGGAAGATCATCATGAAGCGCACGGCGTCCACGCCCACTTCATCAACGACCTCGCGCAGGGTGACGAAATCACCCGAGCGCTTCGACATCTTCACCGGCTCGCCATTGCGCATGAGCTTGACCAGCTGGCACAGTTTGACGTCGAGCGCGGCGCGCCCGTCCGACAGGGCCTTCACCGCCGCCTGCATGCGCTTCACATAGCCGCCGTGGTCGGCGCCCCAGACGTCGATCATGGTCAGGAAGCCGCGATCGATCTTGGACTTGTGATAGGCGATGTCGGAAGCGAAATAGGTATAGGAGCCATCCGACTTCTTGAGCGGGCGATCAACATCGTCGCCAAAATCGGTGGAGCGGAACAGGGTCTGCTCGCGGTCTTCCCAATCGTCGGGCAACTGGCCCTTGGGCGGCGGCAGGCGACCTTCATAGACGATGCCACGCCCCACTAGATCATCGATGGCCGCGCCCACGAGATCCCCCTCCCCGCCGCGCGTCAGCGAACGCTCGGAGAAGAAGACGGCGTGGCGAATGTTGAGGGCGGCCAGATCGGCGCGGATCATGTCCATCATCGCGTCGATGGAGGTCGTGCGGACATCCTCAAGCCACTCGCCTTCAGGCTTGCCCAGCAGGCTGTCGCCATATTTCGCCGCCAGAGCTGCGCCCACGGGCTTTAGGTAATCGCCGGGATACAGCCCCTCGGGGATCTCGCCGATGCTTTCGCCCAAAGCCTCGCGGTAGCGCATGAAGGCGGAGCGGGCGAGCACGTCGACCTGCGCGCCCGCGTCATTGATATAGTATTCGCGGGTCACGTCGAAGCCGCCGAAATCGAGCAGGCTCGACAGGGCATCGCCAAACACCGCCCCGCGACCATGACCAACATGCATGGGGCCGGTGGGATTAGCGGAGACATATTCCACATTGATCTTCTGAGGCGCGGCAGGCTTGCCCCGCCCAAAGTCGACGCCCTCAGCCAGCGCCGCGCGCAGCACGCCCGCGAAGACGGCCGGCTTGAGGCGGATATTGATGAAGCCCGGCCCCGCGACCTCGGCCTGATCGACCTCGGGGTCCTGCGCCAGCGCATAGGCGATCTCGGTCGCGAGCTGGCGCGGATTGGGGAAGCTGGCCTTGGCCTCGCGGGCGTAGACCATGGCCGCATTGGTGGCGAGATCGCCATGGGCGGGATCACGCGTGGGCTCGACCACGAAACGAGAGAGATCAAGATCCCCAGGCAACCGCCCCTCCCCCATGATCCCCCGCAAGATGACGGCCACGCGGGTCTGGAAATCGGCGAAGATGTTCATGGGGTCGCAGTCCGGTTTTTCAGCAGGCGCACGGGGCGCGCGGGATCGTTCGCGGGGTAGCGGGTTTTTGGGGCGGGGTCAAAGGGCCACCCGATTGTCTTCCTCACCCCATCCCCCTAGCCTGCCCTCGCCGCAAAGGTTGCGGCCGGCGGATGGGGGTGCGGGTGCAAGGACTTATCGGATATTCGGCGCTGCTGCTCCTCGCTTTCGCCCTCAGCGAGAACCGCTGGCGCGTTCCGCTGCGCATCATCATCAGCGGCGTCGCGCTGCAATGGGCGCTCGCCCTGCTCTTCATAAAGGTTCCCTGGACAGCGGAAGGGTTCCTGCTGCTCAACCACGGCGTTGAGGCGCTGCAAAAAGCGACCGAGGCCGGAACAAGTTTCGTCTTCGGCTATCTCGGCGGCGCGCCCCTGCCCTTCGCCGAGACCAGCCCCGGCGCCTCCTTCGTCTTCGCCTTTCGCGCCCTGCCCATGATCCTCGTGGTGAGCGCGCTGGCGAGCCTTCTGTTTCACTGGGGCGTATTGCAAGTCGTGGTCAACGGCTTCGCCTCCGTGCTGCGCCGGGTGATGGGCGTTGGCGGGGCGCTGGGGCTGGGCGCTGCTGTCCATATATTCGTGGGCAATATCGAAGCGCCGCTGCTAGTGCGGCCATGGCTCGGGCGTATGCAGCGAGGCGAACTCTTCGCGCTGATGACCTGCGGCATGGCGGGTATCGCGGGGACGGTCATGGTGCTTTACGCAAGCATCCTTGGCCCGGTGATCCCCTCGGCGCTCGGCCATGTGCTGATCGCCGCCGTCATCTCGACGCCTGCGGCCCTCGCAGTCGCGGCGCTGATGGTTCCCTTCCACAGCCATGAGAGCGAGAAGGAGGAATACAACATCGGGACGCCCGCCCTCTCCGCCATCGATGCGCTGGCCAAGGGCACAGCGGACGGGATCACCTTCTTCGCCAACATCACCGCCACGCTCATAGTCGCCATAGCCTGCGTAACGCTCGTCAACATGGCCCTTAGCCTGCTGCCCGCGATAGGCGGCGAGCCGCTCACGCTGCAATATATCTTCGCCCAGATCTTCCGCCCCGTGATGAGCCTCATCGGCCTCAGCGCCACAGAAGCGGAGACCGCCGCGCGCCTCATGGCGACGAAAACCGTGCTGAACGAATTCATCGCCTATGTGGACCTGTCGAAACTCGCCCCCGACGCCCTCAGCGAAAAGTCGCGCCTGATGGTGACCTATGCGCTCTGCGGCTTCGCCAATTTCGGCAGCGCCGGAATCATGATCGGCGGCCTCACCGCCATGTGCCCCGAACGCAAACAAGACATCGTGGATCTAGGCCTGCGCTCGGTGCTTTCTGGGACGATCGCGACTTGTATGAGTGGGGCTGTGGTGGGGGTGTTGTGAAACAATTGTGGGAATGCGCAACGCCAACACCCACACCCCTCAATCCACCCAATCAAACCGAAAAAGCCCGCCCGCCGCTTTCAGGCTCGCCGAAAGCGCCTGCTGCGCGCCGCCGATCAACCGGGGAAGGCCGGGCTGGGGGAGCGGCTGGCGGTCGAGGGGGCGGCGGGGTGGTGGCGGGGCGTCGAAATCGGCCCCGGAATCGGGAGGTGGGGCGGCGTCCGACCTGCCGCGCGCCATCCGCAGGCTGCCCACGGGCGCAGGGTCGACGGCGGGCTTCACCGAGAAGGCCGCCGCCAGCGTTCCGAAGAGGCCCTGCTCCTGCGCGGCGCGCTCGGGCGCAGCCTCGCGCGAGCGGGCGCGGGCCATCTGGGTCGCGCCCCCGTTGCAGTTGCGCATGCCAAGCGCGATGAGTTCGGTTCCCGTGAGCACCCGATACTCGCGCGTCAGCCCCCCGAGCCGGGCCTGTACGGCGGCAGGGTAGCTGCGCCACAGCTCGCCCGATACGCCCTCGTCAACCGCGCGGGTGTTGGCGTTGTAGGCCTTGTGGAATTTCAGGAGGCTGGTCGGGTAGACGCAGACATTGGGCAGGCTGAGCGCCAGCGTGCAGGCGGAGCGGCACTCGTGCAGCCGCACCTCGCGGCCCTCCTGCCGGTAGCGGGCGGTCTGGGCCTGATATTCGGACACATAGCCGCCGACGTCCTTCATGACGATGACCGGGGCGGGAAAGGGAGGCGGATCGAGATAAGCCACAGGAACCTGATTTTCGCGGGACGAACTGCGGCGCTGACGCCATTGCCCTGCTTTTCCTCATTCGCTGTGGCGCGAATACGTCGATATCAGGATGAATCAGGGGACGGCGCCCAAGGAAGCGGCCAAATCATCGAGCGCGGTCTCGCCCATTGGAAATGTTTCATGTATAGCCGGAGTCGATGAGCCTGATCACTTCGAGCGAAGCCCTTGCTGCGGTTTGCGACCGCATCTCCCGCCACCCATTTGTCACCGTGGACACTGAGTTCCTGCGGGAAACGACCTTTTGGCCGAAACTCTGCGTCATCCAGCTCGCCTCAGACGATGAGGCAGTGGCGGTCGATGCGCTCGCCGAAGGGCTCGATCTGACGCCGGTTTTCGAACTCATGGCCAATCCCGCCATCGTGAAGGTCTTCCACGCCGCCCGGCAGGACATCGAAATCGTCTGGAACCTCGCCAAACTAGTGCCAGCGCCCCTGTTCGACACGCAAGTGGCCGCCATGGTCTGCGGCTATGGCGATCAGGTCAGCTATGGGGAACTGGTGCAGTCCGTCTGCAAGGTCCCCGTGGACAAGTCGTCCCGCTTCACCGACTGGTCGCGTCGCCCGCTCACGGATGCGCAAGTCGCCTATGCGCTGGCCGATGTGACCTATCTGCGCGACGTCTACCGCTCGCTGCGCGCGCGGCTCGAGAAATCTGACCGCACGAGCTGGCTGGTCGACGAGATGCAGACGCTCACCTCGGCCTCGACCTATGAGCAGCATCCCGACAATGCCTGGGAGCGCCTGCGCAACCGCGCCCGCAAGCCGCGCGATCTCGCCGTGCTGATGGAAGTCGCCGCCTGGCGTGAGCGCGAGGCGCAATCGCGCGATGTGCCGCGCTCGCGCGTGCTCAAGGACGACATCATGATCGAGATCGCCCTCGCGGCGCCCCGGTCGCCTGATCTGCTGGGCCAGTTGCGCTCCTTCCCGCGCGGCATGGAGCGTTCGCGCTCGGGCGTCGACATTCTGGCGGCGATTGAACGTGGCCTTTCGCGCGATCCCAAGACCTTGCCCCGCATCGAACGCGAGCGGCGCGGCAGTGGCGGCGGCGCCACGGTCGAACTTTTGAAAGTGCTTTTGCGGCAGGTCTGCGAGCGCCACGGCGTCGCAGCCAAGATGATCGCTACAGTGGACGATCTCGAAGCCATAGCCACCGACGACAAGGCCAATGTTGGGGCCATGGTGGGCTGGCGCCGCGAACTCTTCGGCGCCAAGGCGCTCGAATTGAAGCACGGCCGGCTAGCTCTCACGATCGAGGAGAGCAAGGTCGTGACGCTCGAATGGCGCGATGCGCCTGACACTTCGGTGGACGCGGCCTAAAGGGTTTTAGAGCACCTTGATCGTCGGCTCGCGCCCGATCAGCTTGCCCATCTGCTTCAGGCGCCCGTTGAGCCGCTCATTGACCAGCGGCGCCATGTCATCGGGCACGCACAGAACGAGTTTGTTCTTGGCGCAGACCATGGCGCAGCGCGGCAGAACGCCGGGCATGGCGGCGGACAGCAGGTAGCCTACGCGCATCGCAGCCCCCAGAATATGAGCGCGGTCGAGCATGCGCACGGTGGCGATGCTGCGCAGTGTCGGGCTCACATCGGCATCCGGGCCCATATGGCGGTAGGACGTGGTCAGCGCCAGAAAGGCGCGGCCGGGATGATCGATGCCGCCGAAGGCCGCATTGGCGATGATGTTGAGCGATTGCTCGCCGCGATAATCTGGATGGGCGCGCCAGCCGATGTCGGACAGCAGGCAAGCAGCGTGACGGAGGCGCTTTTCCTCGAGCGTCTCGTCGAGTTGGGTGGAGCGCATGAACTGGTCAGTCCAATCGCACAATTCCTCGCCATGAATCGGCGCGCGCGAACGCAGCACATTCAGATCGCTGGCTGAAGAAATCAGGGGATCAGCGCGCTTTTGTGCGGCGTCGAGCCGTTCGAACAAAAGCCCCTCACGCACGCCAAGCGCGGAGATAACAACATCGCGCGGCTTGGCGCGGCGAATGATTTCATCGAGCACGACCGCGCCATAGGCGAGCAAGGGACGACGAGCGCTCGCCACGCTATCGATTGCGATAAGCGCTTCAACATTCACGCGCTCGACAAGCGCGGCGAAATCGGCGGCGTCACGCGCGGGAATCGAATAGCCATGCATGACGTTGAGCGGATAATTGCGCTGGCGCATATGCAGCCTGGCCAGAGCGCGCCAAGTGCCGCCAACCGCATAGAAAGTGCGATCGCGCAGCCCCTGCAGAGCCTTGCTGTCGGCGATCGCTTCGCGCACGATCTTGACGGCCTTCTTGGGGCTCTTGCCAGACACATCCATCAGCGAGAGCCCGCCCAGCGGCAGGGTCTCGCCCTTACCAAGACGCAGGCCCTTCACATCCGCGAGCTCGAGAGATCCACCGCCAAGGTCGCCCACGACGCCATCGGGCTTGAAGAACCCTGATGCAGCGCCGAGCGCAGACAATTCAGCCTCACGGCGCCCCGACAGAAGCTCGATGGGAACACCTATGGCCTCGCGGGCGGCGTCCAGAAACTGTTTGCCGTTCAAAGCGTCACGCGCGGCGGCAGTCGCCAGCACATGAATGTCGCCGATCTCCATAATGTCGCAAAGCACACGAAAACGACGCAGCGCTCCCAGAGCTTTCGCCATGCCGTCTTCAGGCAGCTTGCCCGTGACCGCGACGCCGCGGCCAAGACCGCACAGCAACTTGTCGTTGAAGATCGGAGTTGGCGAACGCGACAGTCCCTCATAGGCGACAAGCC
The DNA here is from genome assembly GCA_947372795.1 of Beijerinckiaceae bacterium. Taxonomy (GTDB): domain Bacteria; phylum Pseudomonadota; class Alphaproteobacteria; order Rhizobiales; family Beijerinckiaceae; genus Terripilifer. Next base: position 7,702 of record CANBVC010000037.1, on the reverse strand, counting down.
GCACGGAATTCGAGCCGATATCAACGATCGCCACCGGCTTGCCGATAGCGAGGCGCCCCGGCGCATCGAGCTTCGCGAGGCTTTTTTCGAAGGTCATGCGATCACCGTGATTGCAGTCTCTTGAAGAGATTCTTCGGACTGGAGTTCTTCAACGACTTGCCTCGCCCAGATAGGCTGGGGTTCGTCATGAAATAGTTATGTGCGTTGAAAGGCTCTTCGCCCGCCAGCAAGCTGACCCTTTCACTACTGCCATCCGGCAGAACGCGATAGCTCTGTTGATTGTCCATGAAATTGGCGACCATGATCTGATCCAGAACCTGTTCATGAACGGTGGGATTGACGATGGGAGTCATGACTTCCACGCGCCGCTCCAGGTTACGCTGCATCAGGTCAGCGGAGGAGATATAGACATGCGCCTTGGGGTGAGGCAATCCATGCCCGCCGCCAAAACAATAAACGCGCGCATGTTCCAAAAAGCGCCCGACGATGGACTTCACGCGGATATTGTCCGACAGACCCGGCACGCCGGGCCGCAGGCAACAGATGCCGCGCACGACAAGGTCGATCTGCACACCAGCCTGACTCGCCTGATAGAGCGCGTCGATGATTTGCGAATCCACGAGCGAATTGCACTTGGCCCAGATGGCCGCAGGCTTGCCCGCGCGCGCATAGACGATCTCTTCTTCGATATGCGTCAGCAGGCGCTTCTTGAGCGAAATTGGCGAGACAGCCATGCGCTCAAGGCCAGCAGGCTCCGCATAACCCGTCACATAGTTGAAGATGCGCGCCACATCGCGGCCGATCGCCGGGTCAGCGGTGAAGTAGGAAATATCGGTATAGATGCGCGCGGTGACAGGGTGATAGTTTCCGGTGCCCACATGGCAATAGGTGACGAGATTGGGGCCTTCACGGCGCACCACCATCGACAGTTTCGCATGGGTCTTCAGCTGAATGAACCCGAAGACCACCTGCGCGCCAGCGCGCTCGAGATCACGCGCCCAACGGATATTCGCCTCTTCGTCAAAGCGCGCCTTTAATTCGATCAAGGCGGTGACGGATTTCCCCGCCTCCGCCGCCTCGATAAGTGCGCGTACGATGGGGCTATCGTTCGAGGTGCGATAAAGCGTCTGCTTGATCGCAACAACATTTGGATCGCGCGCCGCCTGAGTGAGGAACTGCACCACCACGTCGAAGGATTCATAGGGGTGATGGACCACAAGGTCTTTCTGCTTGATGGCCGCGAAACAATCGCCGCCATTGTCGCGCACCCGTTCGGGAAAGCGCGGATTATAGGGCGTGAACTTCAGATCGGGACGCTCGACATTGCAAATGTCGGACAATTCGTTCAGCGCAAGCATGCCATCTTGGATGAATATATCCTCGGGCAGGACATCGAGTTCTTCGGCCACGAACTGCTGCAAATCCTCCGGCATGTTGGCGTCAATTTCGAGTCTTATCACCGAGCCGCGACGGCGACGCTTCAGCGCCGTCTCGAACAGCAGCACGAGGTCTTCAGATTCTTCCTCGATCTCGATTTCGCTGTCGCGCACCACGCGGAAGAAACCGTAACCCTTCACCACATAACCGGGGAACAGGCGTTGCGACTGCATGATGATGAGCGCTTCAAGAGCGACGAAACGCGCCTTGCCGGGCGCCAGATGCTCAGGCAAGCGAACGAAACGGTCGATCTTGGCGGGCAGACGCACGAGAGCGTTTCGACGACGCCCGTCGGCCTGGCGCATCAGTTCGACGGTGACGCTGAATCCAAAGTTCGGAATGAACGGAAATGGGTGCGCAGGATCGATGGCGATTGGCGTCAGCACCGGAAACACATGCAGAAGGAAATGATCCCCGATCCAGTCATGCTCGGCCTTGGAAAGGTCAGCCGGATCGACGACCTCGATCTTCTCCTGCGCGAGCTCCTCACGCAGTTCACGCCAGCGCTGCTGCTGCTCGGCGGCGAGAACCAGAACCCGCTCGCGGATCCGCGCAAGTTGTTCGGCTGGCGCGAGCCCATCGTCGGAACGCGTCGTGATCCCGGCGCGGCTCTGACGACGCAGGCCAGCAACGCGCACCATGAAAAACTCGTCAAGATTGCTTGCCGAAATGGTCAGAAAGCGCAGCTGCTCCAATAAGGGATGGTTAGGGTTCGACGCTTCTTCCAGAACCCTCCGGTTGAACTCAAGCCAGGAGAGTTCGCGGTTAATGAAACGATCCAGTTGCTCGTCCGAAGCAGGCATAGGCTCCTCCGCGATGAGAGTCTGATCCGATGTAACCATTACATCCGCAACCGATTGTTCGCTCGTTTCATTCTTCACGCCCATCTCCTGCCAGTCCGTCAACCCTGAGCGGACCCTCCCGGAGGGATATGACAAGAAAATGACACTTTCACTGCCCGGCCTCAAGCGCGCGCAGAACGTCGCCCGCCATCGGACGTGTGATCCGGCGCCCAGCCGTCAACGCCTCCAGATCCAGCGCCTCCACGACACGCCGGGCAGCGTCGAGCGAACGCTCGATGCGCAAGGCGAGATACTCCACAACGGAGGTGTCCACCACGAGCTGCCGGTCGATGAATAACTTGACCAGAACAGCGCGCACCAGCGCATCGTCCGGCTCGGCGATTTCGACGGCGGGGGCCAGCCGCAGGCGCGATAGCAGGTCTGGCGTGCGTAGTCCCCAGCCATCGGGCCAGCCGCGCGCTGTGATGACAAGCCAGCAGTCGGAGGTTGTGCGCACCAGATTGAGGAGGTGGAAAAGCTGAGCCTCGATACCCCGCGCAGTCTCCACATCCTCCAGCAGAATTGGGCCGCCGGACGCCAGCGTCGCGATATCCGCGCTCGCCAGGGCGCAGGCTGGCAACACACGGGCCTGCGCGCGTTCCGCCCAGATGGCGCCAAGGTGGCTCTTGCCGGCGCCAGTCGGACCCAAAAGCAAAAGTACCCGATCGTGCCAGGCCGGCCATCGCTCGAAGGTTTCGAAGGCGTCGATATTCGAGGGCGAGACGAGGAAATCGTCGCGACCGAAACGCGTCTCAACCGGCAGGTCGAGCGTGAGCTGGCGCGGCGCCATCAAACCAGCTCCCGCTCGTCAGCGGCGGCTTCGCGGTAGATGGGGCTTTCAAAATAGTGGGCCAGCGCGAAACGAAAGAGGACGCCGATCATCGCCGCCACCGGCACCGCAAGGATCAGGCCCGTAAAGCCGAAGAGGCTGCCGAAGGCGAAGAGAGAAAACATCAACCACACCGGATGCAGGCCGACTGAGGCGCCGACGAGCCGCGGCGTCAGCACATTGCCCTCCAGAAACTGCCCAGCCCCGACGACGCCCATCGCCATGGCGAAGAGGGATAGGCTAGGCCAGCCCTGCACGATCGACATCACGGCCGAAAGCACCAGCGCGGTGAGCGAGCCTACGTAAGGAATGAAACTCAGGAAGCCCGCGCAAATACCGATGAGGAAGCCGAATTTGAGCCCTATCAGGGACAGGCCGACGCCATACCAAAGGCCGAGAAACAGACAGACCAGCGACTGCCCGCGCAGAAAGCCGGAGATGGCGCTGTTCATCTGCCGCGCCAGCACACGAACGTCATCACGATGGGCGGGAGGAGCGAGTCTATCGAGGGCCGCGACCATCCGGTCAAAGTCGAGCAGCACATAGAAGGCGACGACCGGCGTCACCACGAGCAGGGAGAAAACGCCGATCACCGCCTGTCCGCCCGACCAGAGCGATTTGAGGAAGGCCAGCATCCATTGCGCGCCTTGCCCGACGATATCGCCAAGGGATTTCTGAATGTCGGCGGAATTGAACTTTTCGTCGATCCCGAGCCTTTCCAGCACGCCTGCGCCAAGCTTCCCGCCAAGCGCCCCGCCCTCCTGCGCCACCAGCGCCTGAAGCCGCGTCACAAGATCGGGAAGGCTCTCGATGAAGGTAGCGAGCTGATGCGCCAACACCGGCACGAAGAGGATAAGCAGGATAAGGAAAATCAGGCTGATAACGACGACGATGAGCAGCGCCGCACCAAGTCGGCTGAGGCCCATGCGCTCGAGCCTGTCAGCCAGCGGATCGAATAGATAGGCAAGAATCATTCCCGCCACGAAGGGCAGCAGAACGCCGCTGAAGACATAGAGAAACAGCACAAGCGCTGCAAAGGCTCCGAGCCAGAAACCGAGCTGCCGTTCGAGCCGCATGAAAGGTCCTTACTACGCACTCATGTGCCTGAGCCACTGCGCCAGATAGGCCGCAGTGGAGGCGAGCGTCAACGCCGTCACGCCATATAGCATAGGTTCAAACCATATTCCCTGCATGACGCCAAAGGCCATGGCCGCCAGCGCGGCGCCTGCAAAGGCGATCTGAGCCGCTGTGTTGAACTTTGAAATCCAGAGGGGCCGAATCTGCACGGGCTTGTCCAGAACCCAGGATACGATCACAGCGCCAAGGATCATGAGATCGCGGGCCACGACAAGAATCGCGATCCAGACCGGAACGACCTGCGCGACCGCAAGAGCGATGAAGATCGACATGAGCAAGGCCTTGTCGGCCAGCGCATCAAGATAGGCGCCGAGTTCCGAGCGCATGTCGAACCGCCGGGCGATGAAGCCATCCAGCCCATCCGAAATTCCTGCAATGGCGAAAGCCGCGAAGGCCATGCCCCATGCCTGCGCCGCGATCATGACGACCGCGACCGGAACCAGCAGCAAGCGCATCAGCGTGATCAGATTGGGGATATTCTTCACTTGTCCGCCCAGTGGTGGCCGCCGCCCTTTATGCCTCATTTTCGCTTCCCGGGGTATCGCCCGTTCGAGGCATGGGCTGAAACGGCGCCCAATGGCCTTGCATCCGTGCGCTCTGCGCGTTAACCCCGCCTGATAGCAGGGGACATTCGATGCACACTGAGGGCAAGCCCGGGCTCACCTATGCTCAAGCCGGCGTTGATATCGATGCAGGCAACGAGATGGTCGATCGCATCAAGCCGCTGGTGCGCGCCACGCGCCGCCCCGGCGCGGACGCGGAAATTGGCGGATTTGGCGGGCTGTTCGACCTTAAGGCCGCGGGTTTCACCGATCCGATCCTTGTCGCCGCCAATGATGGCGTGGGCACCAAGGTCAAGATCGCCATTGAGAGCGGCATCCACGACACCGTGGGAATCGACCTCGTCGCCATGTGCGTCAACGACCTGATCGTTCAGGGCGCCGAGCCCCTCTTCTTTCTCGACTATTACGCCACGGGCAAGCTCGAGCCCGCCACCGGCGCAGCCATCGTCAAGGGCATTGCCCAAGGCTGCATAGAATCAGGCTGCGCGCTTATCGGCGGCGAGACGGCGGAAATGCCGGGCATGTATGCGGGCGATGATTACGATCTTGCAGGCTTCGCCGTGGGCGCGGCCGAACGCGGACGCCTCCTGCCGCGTGGCGATCTCAAGCCCGGCGACGTCCTCTTCGGCCTGCCCTCATCGGGCGTCCATTCCAACGGCTTCTCGTTGGTGCGTCGAATCGTGGCGCTCACCGGCCTTGGCTGGGACGCCGAGGCGCCCTTCGCGCCGGGCAAGACGCTGGCGCAGGCTCTGCTGACGCCAACTAGACTTTATGTGAAGCCCCTGCTCGCGGCTCTGAAGGCGACCCAAGGGATCAAGGCTCTGGCCCACATCACCGGTGGTGGCTTCCCCGACAATATCCCGCGCGTGTTGCCCGACGGGCTCAGCGTTTCGCTTGATCTTGCTGCCATCCCGGTTCCACCCGTCTTTGGATGGCTGGCCCGCGCGGGCAATGTGGCCGAGCGGGAAATGCTGCGCACCTTCAACTGCGGCGTCGGCATGATCGTCGCTGCGGAGGCCGCCAAGGCCGCTGAGGTCGAGGCAGCGCTGAAGGCGGCGGGTGAATCCCCCGTTCGCATGGGCGAGATCGTCGCGTCCCGCGACGGTGAGGAACGCGTCGCCTATCGCGGGCATCTTTCCTTATGAGCGCAGGCACGCCCCGCCGCCGCGTGGCGGTGCTGATCTCTGGGCGCGGTTCGAATATGACGAGCCTGCTCGCGGCGACCAAAGATCCCGCCTTTCCGGCAGAGATTTCTCTTGTTCTATCCAACCGTCCCGAAGCGCCGGGCCTTGCGACCGCGCGCGAACATGGCGTCAACACCGTCGCCATCGACCACAAGCAACACATGTCGCGTGAAGATTTCGAACGCGCCATGCAGGAGGTGCTTGAGGCCCATCGCGTCGAGCTGATCTGCCTCGCTGGATTCATGCGCATTCTGACGCCCTGGTTCGTAGAGCGCTGGACGGGGCGCATGATCAACATCCACCCTGCCCTGCTGCCCCTCTACAAAGGCTTGCACACCCATGAGCGCGCCCTTGCCGATGGGGTGAAGCTGCACGGGGCCAGCGTGCATTTCGTCGTGCCGGGCATGGATGAGGGGCCGATCATCGCGCAGGCCGCAGTGTCGGTGCTCGATGGCGACACGCCCGACACGCTTGGCCAGCGCGTGCTGGCGCAAGAACATGTGATCTATCCGCTGGCTCTCGGACTGCTTGCGAGCGGACGCATCGCCATCGAGGGCGCGCGGGTGCGGGTGAGCGGCGAGGCGGCGCAGACCACAGCTCTTGTGGCGCCGCAGCTCGCCTGAGAACGCTTGTGGGCGAGCGCCCACGCGTATAGCTTATCCCACTCTGACATGTAGGCCATGAACCCGGCCCATAGAGGGATTTTGCAATGACGCCGCTCGACCGGATGCTTGCCGAACACGAGATCACACGCCTGATCACCCAATTCGCCCTGTTGAATGATTCTGCCGATTGGGCTGCGGTCGCGGCGACCTTCACAGAAAACGCGACGTTCGTGCGGCCCGCGGGCGGCGATCCCATTAAGGGGCGCGCGGCGATACATGAGTCCTTCGCCAGCAGGCCGCCGCGCAAGTCCTGCCATCTCATCACCAATGTCATCGTCGACGTCATCTCGGCTGAGGAAGCGACGGCCCGCTGCACGCTGCTGCTTTACCCCGCCCCTGCAGGCGAGGCTGTGGCTGGCTCTCCCGCCCTCATCGGCGGCTTCCGCGACCGACTTGTGCGCACGACCGAAGGCTGGCGCTTTGCGGAGCGGGTCGGCTTCCTTGATCTGAAAGTCACCCTCCCATGACATTCATCCACACAACCCATGTCGGCAGCCTTCCCCGCACGGCCGAGCTTGCGGCCATGCTCATCAAGCGTGACCACAGCGAGGCGGTGGACGATGCGGCGTTTGACGCCCTCGTATCCAGCGAAATCGAAACCGCCATTCGCGCGCAGGTCAAGGCGGGGGTCTCCATCGTCAGCGACGGCGAGTTGGGCAAGGTGGGTTATTCCACCTATGTCACTGCGCGCCTCTCGGGGTTCGGCGGGCATGTGGACCGCACACCCGCAAAGGATCTTGCGGACCTTCCCGAATTAAGGACGAAGCTCGCCTCGATCATGGGCAGCCAAACCTTCGTCCGCGCCGCCTGCATCGACAAGGTGCGGCTGATCGATTCCAAACCCGTGGAAGATGACATTCGCCGATTCAGCGCCGCCATGCGGAAGGAAGGACAGCATGTCCGCGGCTTCATGAACGCCGCCTCTCCCGGCCTCATCACCGCGTTCCAACCCAATCAATACTACCCCACCCATGAAGCCTATCTCGCTGACCTCATCGACGCCATGCGCCCTGAATATGAGGCGATCATAGCGGCAGGCTTCGAT
>CANBVC010000036.1 GCA_947372795.1 Beijerinckiaceae bacterium | reverse complement strand
CGAAGAAGTCATGGTGCGCGTGCGCAAGCTGAAGCCGCCAATCCCCGAGCGTATCGGGGCGGTCGGCATCGAATTGCGGCTGACGCGCGACGAGTATGCGCGTGGCGCCTGACGAACCGATCTTTTCCGCCCTTTCGCTTGGCGGCAATCTAGGCGATGTGCGCGCGGCCTTCCGCTTCGCGCTGGAGCGGCTTACATCGACGGCGGGCGTCGCCGTGGTGGCGACCTCATCGGTCTATCGCACCGCGCCCTGGGGCAAGCTCGATCAGCCCGATTTCCTCAATATGGCGGCGCTGCTGCGCGTGACGATTTCCCCACGCGCGCTGCTCGATCTTTGCCTAGCCATCGAGCGCGAGCAGGGCCGGGCGCGCATCGAGCACTGGGGTCCTCGCACGCTTGATATAGACATTCTGACTTATGGAGATCTGGTGGTCGAGGAGCTCGGCCTCACCATTCCCCATCCGCGCCTGGCTGACCGCGCCTTCGTGCTGACGCCTTTGGCTGAGATTGCGCCAGATACTTTGGTGGGCGGCATGAGGGTGGCGGAGCTGTGTGAGCGGGTTGATGCCGCGGGCGTTGAGAAAACTGATCAGCTCTAAAGCTTCAAAGCCAGCTTCTCGCTGCGGTCCACCGCAACCGCGATCACCACTGTCAGCAACATGAAGGCGGCGGAGGTGTAGAAGATCCAGGCGGGCGCATGATGGTCGACCAGCATGCCGCCCATGATGGGCGAGACCATGCCGCCGAAATTAAAGCCCGTGGTGACAATGCCAAAGACCCGGCCGACCGCGTCGGGCGGTGAGGCCTGACGCACCAGAAGATCACGCGACGGTACGATGACGCCGGCCAGAAGCCCCGCGACGCCCGAAACAACGATTGTTCCGGCTACGCCCAGATTGATCGCTCCAATCACGCAGATGAGCGCCGCTGCGCCGATCAGGCCGAGCGCGGCGATGGTCGATTGATGTTTCGCCCTATCGGCGATGAAACCGCCGATGATGATGCCCACCACGAGCAGGCTGAGGAACACAGTCAGCGCCGTATTGCCCGCCGTCAGCGGCATGTCGAAAAGCTGCTCCAGCGCGACCATCATAAAGGTCTGGACCATGCTGGTGGACATGCTCAGCGTGGTGAACATGAGGGTCAGGATGATGACGCCAGGGGTGATGAGCAATCTGGCGGACGTGCGCGGCTTTGGCGAAGCGTGACGCTCTTTCAACCCACGTTGTTCTGCCGGAATCTCGGGCAGCAACGGCAGGGCGAGCACAACGCCAAGCAGACCGGTCACGACGAGCGCGAAGCGAACGCCGTCGACCCACAATAGCGCCAGCACAAGAGGGGGCGCGATGGCGAAGCCGATATAGCCGGTGAAACTATGGATGGAATAGGCCCGGCCCATGCGCGCCGGGCGCATTTCGGCGGAGAGGATCGAATAATCAGCCGGATGATAAACGGCGTTGCCAAGCCCGATCAGCACAGCGCCTGCGATCAGCATGGGATAGGTCGGCACGGCGCCGATCATCACGAAGCCGGCCGAGCCGATGAGCACCCCGATGAAAAGCAAAAGGCGCGGGCCGTAGCGATCCACGATAAAGCCCGTGGGCGCCTGCGTGAGCGCCGAAACGCCGTTCATCACCGTGATGGCGAAACCTAGTTCGGTATAGGAGACGTTCAGGAGATCGCGCAGGGCGGGCATCATCGGCGCAAAGGCGAGCCAGTAGTAATGGCTGACGAGATGCACGGTGGATATGACCACCAGCGTGCGCAGTTCACGCGCCGAACCTTCGCTGGTCGCCGTCGCAGTCGTGGTCCCGCTCGTCATTCCGTTTTCTCCCCGCCCGGCTATCGTCAGGCGACGCCCATAAGGCGCTTTATATGCGCGCTGGCGGATCGCGCCAGTCCTAGCAAATCATAGCCGCCTTCGAGCACCGACACCAAGCGCCCCTTGGCATGTTTGTCGGCGATATCCATCAGCCGCGCCGTCGCCCAGTCGAAATCTTCCTCGATCAGATTGAGATTGCCGAGGGGATCGCGGATATGGGCGTCGAAGCCGGCTGAAATGATGAGAAGGTCAGGCCTGAAGGCGTCGAGCGCAGGCAGGACGCGGCCCTCCATCGCCTCGCGGAAAGCCTCTCCACCATCGCCCGCCCGCAGGGGCGCGTTGACGATATTGCCGAAGTTGCCGGTCTCGTTAGGGGCGCCGGTGCCCGGGTAAAGCGGCATCTGATGGGTGGAGGCATAGAGCACGCTGGCGTCGTTCCAGAAGATGTCCTGCGTGCCGTTGCCATGGTGCACGTCGAAATCCATAATTGCGACGCGCTCCGCGCCATGGACCGACTGGGCGTGGCGGGCGGCCACGGCGGCGTTGTTGAAGAAACAGAAGCCCATTGCGGTCGAGCGTTCGGCATGGTGCCCGGGCGGGCGCATCCCCACGAAGGCGTTGTCGCTGCGCCCCGTCATTACCTCATCCACCGCAAGGCATGAGGCGCCTACGCCCCGTAGCGCGGCTTCGAGCGTATAGGGATTCATGGTCGTGTCGCCATCGAGCTGCGCATAGCCGCTTACGGGCGCGCTGGACTCAAGATCGGCGATGAAAACCTCCGGATGAACGCGCAAAATCGCCTCGCGGCTTCCCTGCGGCGCGATCTCGCGGGTGAGCGTCTGGAACGCCTCGCCCTCCAGCATGCGCTCAATGGCGCGCAACCTGTCAGGTTGTTCGGGATGGCCTTCGCCCATTTCATGGCGGAGCGCGATGGGATGGGTGACGAACAGCGTTTTCAAGGCGGCGTCCTGTTAAACGGGTAGCGCAATCTAAAGGATTGTAAAGCTTACGCTCTCAGTCGATGACAAGTCGTATTATACATGGCTACCAAGTTGCATAAAAACAACAAACGATCCTCTTCTGCGCAGGCGCCGCCCGCCGTCGCTTCGCATGCTGACGTTTATGCTAAAGCGATGGTCGGTGATTCGGTCGCAATAGGACGTTTGTCGATGCCTTTTAAGAAATTAACTCTCGTCGGCATGCTCGCGCTTGGTCTTGGCGGCTGCTACACGACCGTTCCCGATCCCAAGGTCACTGCGCAGGACACCAAATATCTGGCGCTAGTCCCTAATTTCGATGTCGAGATCGATTACCGCCGCTATCAGGTCGATTATCAGACCACCGAAGCCCCCGGCACGGTCGTCGTCGACACCACGCGCCACTTTCTTTATTTCGTGCTGCCCAATGGCAAGGCGATCCGCTACGGCGTCGCCACGGGTTCGGAAGCTGCTGGTTGGACGGGCGAGGCCAAGATCGGCCGTAAGGCGGAATGGCCCCATTGGATGCCGCCCGCCGACATGCTGGAGCGCTGGCCTCACCTGAAGCCCACGGCTGCGGCAGGCGGTCTTTCGGGCGGACCGGACAATCCGCTGGGCGCGCGCGCCCTCTATCTCTACCAGAGCGGTCACGACACGCTTTACCGCATCCATGGCACCAATGAGCCCGAGACCATCGGCCACGATGTCTCTTCGGGCTGCATCCGCATGATCAATATGGATGTGATCGACCTCTTCAGCCGCGTTTCCGTCGGCGCCAAGGTCATCGTCAAGTAGCCCTCAGGCGGCGACGTCGAGCCTGGGCGCGGCGGCGACTTGCGTTTCGGCGGGATCAACAAGGTCCCGATTCCCAAGCGCGTCGGCGACAGCGCTTACGCCCAATTCATGGCACAGGCGGGCGATGAGGTCGCGTGCATCTTCGCGCGCAGGCGCGTGCGCCCGCTCAAGCTGGCTATTAATTGTCATGGGGTGCTCGCAGGCTGTCAGGACATAACGCCCTGTGACGTGCAACTGTCGATCGGCTGCGGTTAAGCCAGTCTTAAACGCAGACTGAGCCGTTGGGCATATGGCCAAGCTTGGTTAATGAAGTCTCCACCCCAAATGCAACCTTCGCCCTGCGGCGAGGGTTACGCCTCTCGCGGCTTTGCATTGCGCATTCACGATTAAGAGTTAGGCTTCATTCGTTCCAGAAAGCCCTGATCGCCATGCGTCGTCTGATCCTCGAAGAACCCTGGTCCGCCGCCGCTCTGTGGAGCCGTCGCCTTTCGCTCTTCGCACTCACCGTGGGCGTCATGTCCGTTGGCCTCGCGCGCAGCGGCGCGGTCGAGGTCTCGGCTGTGCTGGCGGTCTTTGGTGTGGCGGTGTTGATCGCCTGTCTCGGCCTGCTGCTGGGCGGGGCGGGGTCCGTAGTCATCTGGCGCACAGGCCGACGCGGCGTCGGCTCCATCGTCGGCGCGGTTTGTCTTGCGGCTTTGCTGCTGGGCTATCCGGCATGGCTGGTTGCGCAGGCCGTTCGTCTGCCTGCCCTGAACGATATCTCGACGGACCTCAACGATCCCCCCGCTTTCGCTCGATCTTCCCGCGCGCTCGCTGCCCGCGAGCAGATCGTGCACGATGCAATCCCCCAACAATCGCGCGAGGCGCAAAGGCGCGCCTATCCGAGCGTTGCGCCTATCATTCTTGATCTTGACGCCGACGAGGCCTGGCAGATCGTGGAAAAGGCTGTCGCTGCACGTAAATGGCAGGTTGTGGATCATATCCCGCCCGGCGGGCGCATCGGCCTCGGCCATATCGACGCCGTCGACAAAACCCTGCTCATGGGCTTTCCGCAGGACGTGACGATCCGTGTGCGGCCTCTGGCGGGACAGACGCGCATCGACATCCGCTCCGCCTCGCGCTTCGGACGACATGATTTCGGGGAGAACGCCCGGCGCATCCGACGTTTCGCCGAAGAGCTGCAAACCCAGCTCGACGCGCGTTGATTGTGGAACTTTTGAGCCTGATCAATGCGTTGAGCGATTGAAGTCGTCATCCTGCCACAAATGGGAGGTCCGACATGTATCAGCATATTCTCATCGCCACAGACGGATCTGAAATGTCCATGCGCGCGCTGGCCCACGGGCTGGCCTTGGCGAAATCGGTGGGCGCGAAAGTCACTGCCCTCACTGTCACCGAACCTTGGGGTGTCGGCGACATGGTGACGCGCGCTGAACTTGGCGACAAGCATCCGGTCGGTGACTATGAGGCCGAGGCGGAGGCCCGAGCCATGCGCATTCTCGACGCGGTGCGCGAGAGGGCGGGTGCCGTCGGCGTTCCCTGCCAGTTGGTGCATGAGCCCGACAGCCGGCCCTCCGACGCGATTTTGCGCATTGGCCTGGCGCACGGCTGCGACCTCATCGTTCTGTCCACCCATGCACGCGAAGGGCTTGCGCGGATCGTCATGGGCAGCCAAGCTGCCGAGGTTGTGGCGCAGGCGAAGGTTCCGGTTCTCGTCTGTCGTTGATCAGCGACGGGCGTAGCGCGCGGTGAGCGTCGCCGGCCCGCCTGCATCGATAAGGCCGCGCGCGACGAGGTCTTCAAGATGCGCCAGCACCGAAAGGCTGGCCGCCCCCGTGAGGCGCGGATCAAGCCCTTCGTATATTTTCGCCACGATGGCGGGAATGGTGTCGAGCCCTGCGTCAACAGCGGTTGCGATGGCGCTTTCGCGATAACGCCGATGGCCCGAAAGCGCGCGCAAGAATCGTTGGGGATCGCGCACGGGGCCGCCGTGCCCCGGCCAGTAAATGGTGTCCTGTCGCGCGCGCAGCTTGTCGAGCGAGGCCATATAATCGCTCATATGCCCATCAGGCGGGGCGACGATGGTGGTGGACCAGGCCATCACATGATCACCCGAGAACAGAGCTTTTTCTTCCTTAAAAGCGAAGCACAGATGGTTTGAGGCGTGGCCGGGCGTATGCACGGCGGTCAGCGTATAGCCATCGCCGCTGAGGCGCTCGCCATCCTCCATTGCCTGATCAGGATCGTGATCGAGATCATGGCTTGCGTCGAGACGGCCCGAGGGTGCGTGTTCAATCGTGACATGGGGCTTGCAGCCCAGAATCGGCGCGCCGGTCAGAGCCCGCAGGCGCCGCGCGCCCGGCGAATGATCACGATGGGTATGGGTGACGAGAATATGGGCGATCTTTTCGCCCTTCGTTGCGTCGAGCAGCGCCGCCATATGCGCCTCGTCGTCAGGGCCGGGGTCGATCACCGCTACAGCGCCGCGCCCCACGATATAGGCGCAGGTGCCGGTGAAGGTGAAAGGCCCGCCATTGGGCGCTATGAGCCTGCGCACGAGAGGCGAGACCTCGACGACGTCTCCAGCCTTGTAGGCCTGTCGGTCATAGGGAATGTCATCTGGCTTTTCGGTCATCTTCTTCCTCGCCCGGCGCCAGCATAGGACGGCTCGCGCCCTAGTGGAAGTTGCGGCCCCTGGGCATGACGGCGGCATCCGCCGCCAGCGGAAGCCGCTGCGCCTTGTCATATTGCGTCGGCCTGTCCTGCGCGTGGCGCAGTTCGTCGGCGTTTGCGAGGGTCGAAAGGCGTGGGCCTTCCTGGGCGAGCTGGCCCAGCATGGGCGTCAGATCATCGAACCGCTCCGCCACGATATGCACCACGCCCGCCTCGTTCTGCACCCGCCCGGTGATAGCGACAAAACGCGCGCCCAATACGACGGCGCGGTTCTGTTCGAAGACCTTCGGCCAGACGATGGCGTTGGCGACGCCTGTTTCATCCTCCAATGTCATGAAGATCACGCCATTGGCCGTGCCCGGGCGCTGGCGCACCAGCACAAGGCCCGCCACGGTCGCATGTCTTATCGGTCGCGTCAGATCCTCGCAGCGGGCGATACGCTTCGCCGCCAGAATCTGGCGCAGGAAGGAGACCGGATGGGCCTTGAGCGACAGGGAGAGGTGGCGATAGTCCTCAACAACCTGTTCGCCCGGCGGCATGGGCGGCAGGGCGGCGTCGGCTTCATGCTCGCCGCCAGCGGCTGCGGCGAAGAGCGGCAGATCGTCCTTGTCGCCGGCACGGTTGAGGCCGCGCACAGCCCAGAGCGCATCGCGCCGATCAAGGCCGAGGGAGCGGAAGGCGTCGGCCGAGGCGAGGCGCTCCAGCACTGCGGGCGACAGGCCGGTGCGCAGCCAAAGATCGCGTACGGAATCATAGCCCCGCCCGCGCAGATCCGCGATACGTCGCATATCCTCCTCGCGCACGCCCTTGATCTGACAAAAGCCGAGCCGGATGGCGCAGCGTGTCTGAATATCGCCCGCCTGATCTGCGTGGCGATAGTGCAGGCGCTCGAGCGGGGCGATCTCCAGCGCCTCCAGCGTGCAATCCCAATCGCTGTCGTTGATGTCGGTGGGACGCACGGCCACCCCATGTTCACGCGCGTCGCGCACGATCTGCGCGGGGGCGTAAAAGCCCATGGGCTGCGAGTTGAGCAGCGCGCAGGCGAAGACATCGGGGTAGCGGCATTTCATCCATGCGCTGGCGTAGACGAGCAGAGCGAAGGAGGCCGCATGGCTTTCAGGAAAACCATAGGTGCCGAAGCCCTCGATCTGCTTGAAGCAGCGTTCTGCGAAGTCGCGCGTATAGCCCCGCGTGATCATGCCATCGACCATCTTGGCGCAGAAAGTGTGGATTGTGCCGACGTGTTTGAAGGTCGCCATGGCGCGGCGCAGCTTATCAGCTTCGCCAGGCGTGAAGCCTGCGGCCACGATGGCGATCTTCATCGCCTGTTCCTGAAACAAGGGTACGCCAAGGGTGCGGCCGAGCACCTCCTCCAGCTCCTTTGATGGATAGGTCACGGGCTCGAGCCCCTGCCGGCGGCGCAGATAGGGATGGACCATATCGCCCTGAATGGGGCCAGGGCGCACAATGGCGACCTCGATGACGAGATCGTAGAATTCCTTCGGCTTGAGGCGCGGCAGCATGGACATTTGAGCGCGGCTCTCGATCTGGAAAACGCCAACCGTATCGGCGCGCTGAATCATGCGATAGGTGGCGGGATCTTCTGAGGGAATGGTGGCGAGCGTCAGGGCCGCGCCATAATGCTTCTTATAGAGATCGAAACCGCGCCGCAGCGCAGACAGCATGCCAAGCGCCAGCACGTCGATCTTGAGAATGCCCAGCGCATCGAGATCATTTTTGTCCCATTCGATGGTGGTGCGGTTCTCCATCGCGGCGTTGGCGATGGGAACGACTTCATCGAGGCGTGAACGCGTGATGACGAAGCCGCCCGTATGTTGCGACAGATGGCGCGGAAAGCCGACGAGTTCGCGCGATAATTCGAGCGCTAGCGAAAGGCGGTGGTCCTGCGGATCAAAGCCCTTCTTGCGCAATTCGTTCTGATCGACGCCGCTCGATCCCCAGCCCGATATGGTTCCAGTGAGGGCGCCTATCTCGTCCAGCGAAAAGCCGAAGGCCTTGGCGATGTCGCGCGTCGCCGAGCGTGTGCGGTAGCTTATGACGGTCGCCGTCAGGCCCGCACGCTCGCGTCCATAGCGCGCATAAATATATTGCATGACCTCTTCGCGCCGCTCATGCTCGAAATCGACATCGATATCAGGCGGCTCGTGTCGCTCGGCCGAAATGAACCGCTCGAACAAAAGCGCATGTTTCGTCGGATCGACCTCGGTGATCCCAAGGCAAAAACATATGGTGGAATTGGCGGCGGAACCGCGCCCCTGACATAGAATTCCGCGCCCGCGCGCAAAGCGCACGATGTCATGCACCGTCAGGAAATAGGCCTCATAGCCAAGCTGCGCGATGATGATGAGTTCGCGTTTGATCGCCTCGTCGACATGCGCAGGCACGCCTTGCGGATAACGCTGACGCGCACCTTCCCATGAAAAGGCCGCCAGCGCCTCTTGCTGAGTCGCGAAGCCCTCGCGCAATTCTTCGGGGTAGTCGTGGCGCAGGTCTTCAAGGCTGAAGTCTAGCCCATCAGCGAAGCGCAGCGTCTGCGCGAGGGCCTGCGTCGCCTCCTCGAAGATGCGCGCCATTTCGGCGGGCGTCTTGAGATGGCGTTCGGCGTTCATATGCAAAAGCCGCCCGGCTTCATCAATGGTCACGCCCGCTCGAATGCAGGTCGACATATCGGCGAGCGCGCGTCGTTGCGGGCTGTGCATGATGACATCGTTGGTGGCTATGAGCGGCAGGCCAAGCTCTCTGGCTAGTGTGACGCGATCGGCGAGATCGCCGCGCATGTGCTGGCCATAAAGCATGGTCGCGGCGAGCCACACGCGCCCCGGCGCTGCGCGCGCGAGCGTCTTGATGCGCGAAGCTACGGTCTCCTCATTGATAGGCTCGGACGCTTCGTGGGTGTTTTGGGGCAGAACCGCGAAGCGCAGGCCCTCGCAAAAATCGAACACGTCTTCAAAGCGCAGGAT
Source organism: Beijerinckiaceae bacterium (assembly GCA_947372795.1). GTDB lineage: Bacteria > Pseudomonadota > Alphaproteobacteria > Rhizobiales > Beijerinckiaceae > Terripilifer. Next base: position 9,648 of record CANBVC010000036.1, on the reverse strand, counting down.
GCAGGAGCCTTTTTTCGCGCGCAGATTGCCGCGCGTCAGCAGCCGCGTCAGTCGTCCCCATGCGGCGCGATCCTGTGGATAGGCGAGAAGATCGGGCGTGCCATCGCAGAAGACGAGCCGCGCGCCGCAATAAAGGCGGAAGCCTTTCGCCTGATCGCGGTTCTCGCGCAGATAGACATGCGCGCGCACCACGCCTGCGACTGAATTGCGATCAGCGACGCCAATTCCATCAAGCCCCAGCGCCATCGCCTGCGCGACAAGCTCTTCTGGATGGGACGCGCCGCGCAGGAATGTGTAATTGCTGGCGGCGCTGAATTCGATGTAGCGGGGGATGAATCCTGGCATGGCTTTGCTATGCGAAAAGGCCCTGCATGAACCAGCGCGGTCTTGGCGCCTCTACGCCGTAGAGACCTTCGCGATACATCCAGAAGCGATGGCCCTCGCGATCCTCCACGCGGAAATAATCGCGGGTGAGCGCATGAGCCTCCTGTTTCCACCATTCGCTTGAAATACGCTCGGGCCCTTCGATGGCCGCGACTTCATGCAGCACGCGCCGCCATCGAAACCGCAGCGGCGGCCCATCGGGCGCCTCCGCCATGGCCTCCACGGGCTCGGGTCGTTCAAACATGCGAATGGGGCGGGGCAGGGCGATTTGCCCGCTCCACGACGCCTCCCGCCCGTCGCTGCGCATCTGCGCCGCAGGCATGGCGCTTACTGCGAATTCTGGCAGATGCGCATCTTGCGGAACGAGCCGCATCACCCGGCGCAGGCCCAGCCGCGCGCCGAGTCGGTCGACGAGATCGGTGAGATCCTCCGCCATCTCCGGCGCCGTTGTATGGGCTGCGGCGCTGTTGGGGCGGTCGACGGGCGGGGCGAAATCATTTCGTCCCAAGGCGTCCTGCCTTGCGTCCAGCCGCTCCACTTCAAGCGCTGCGAGGCGCAAGAGGTCGAAGCCATAGCCGCTGTCGAGCGGATCTTCGTCCCGCGTCTCGCCTGCGGCCTTGATGCGCTCATGAAACAGCCTTGCGATGGCGGTTGCGTCGCGCAGGGGCCGGCTCGATGCGGCTGCGATGCGGCGCACCGCGCCATCGGCCCGAAATAGGGTCGCCTCCAGCTGGCGCGCGCCTTCCCCATGGCGCTCCAGCAGACGGGTGAGGTCGCCCGCCAGCATGGCCAGCGCGCCTTCCACATCGTCGCGCCTCGCGATGGGATCGGCGAAGCGCCGCTCCACTAGATAGACCGGCGCCTCGAAGCGGGGCGTGATGGGGCTGCGCGCGCGTCCCAGAAGCCCATCGAGCCTTGCGAAAACCTCTGTCCCAAAACGCGCGACGATGGGCGCGCGCGGGCGCAGGATGAGATCATCGATGCGCTTCAGTCCCGTCTGGGAGAGCGCATAGGCGGTTTCCGGGTCAATGCGCAGCGCTGCGACTGGCAGGGCGCCGAGGAAACGGCGCAGAACCTTTTCATCGGCGCCCTCGGGGATGGAACGCGCGACGCTATAGCGGGCCAAAGCCCATGCGGCCTCGGGCGTATCGGCGAGCGCGGCCCGGGCTTCGTAACCAAGCTTCGCCAGACGCGCCTCGATCTCTGCGGCGAGCGCGTTCTCGCCGCCGAAGAGATGCGCAGCGCCCGCTATGTCGAGCATGGCGCCGTCGGGCGCGTCGGGCGCCGCGAGCGGGGTGAAGCGCCTGCACAAGTCGGCGAGGCGCGCGGGGGTGAGGCGAGGGGTTAGGATTTCCGCGTCAGGCGAGCTTTTGCCGCCGATCCGCACTGAGAGATAGCGCGTCACCGGTTTGTCCTTTCTGTTGTGGGAGGGGGCGACCCCAGATCATGTCCCGGCGCCGCTCGGCGTCGGGGCGTCCGTATTGGCCATCGGCGGCGCGGGCTTTCAGCACCCGTACGCCCCAGGCCGGATAGGTGGGGATGGGTCTGCGCCCGCCGGCGGAAGCAAGGACCTGCCCCGGCTGGCCCGAGACTTCGAAGCGAAGCTGCGCGGCGGTGGAGAGGCCTTGCGCCGGGCGCGTGTGGAGCAGCAGCCCCTCGCTGCGTCCGGCCCGGGCGGCGAGGGTGAGGCGGCGCGTGGCGGGAAGGTCGAAATGGCGGGCCCCATCGCGCAGTTCGCCGACGGCGGCTGCGCAGGCGCGCGATTTCAGCGCCTCCTCCAGCGCCCAGAGGGTCTGCCGCGGGCCTTCTGTGCGCACCAGCACGAAGCGCTCCATGGGCAGGCCATGATGATGCAGGCCCGGCCCATAGGGCGCGCCATTTTCATGAAAGACATAGTCCTCCATCACCCACACGATCAGCCCCGGCCGCGCCGCCGCCGCTATGGCCAGCGACAGGGCGAAACCGCAGGCGGCAGCCCCATCGGCTGATGTCGCGGGCGCGATCTCGCACAAGCGCCCCTGCGCGGCGTTCGCGGTCAGCGCCCCTGCCGGGTTCTGAGCCTCGATCCGCGCGATGGCCGCACGCAAAAAGCCGATCCGTTCCGAGCTGCCGCCTTGCGACATCGGTCTGTTACTCCGCAACTGTTCTACATTTGTTCTTCTTTATTTGCCGATTGGTCTGGAGAGTCAAGGGGGTGGGGGAGAGCCCTTGCTCATCCGGGATCACCCTTGCCGCGCCCCCCACCCATGCTATCTTGATTGTGGCTGGGGGAACCGCCGGAGCATCCTATGAACCTTGCGCCAGGACGACAGATCAGGGCGACCCATGCGGCCGACGGATTTGACCGCATGGCCTTCACCGTCGCCGATATCGAGCGCATGACGCAGACGGGGGTGCTGGAGCCTGACGACCGGTTCGAGCTGATCGAGGGGGAGATTGTCTGGATGCAGGCCAAGCATTTTCCCCATGAGCGGATCAAGCTTGCCTTGGTCAGAAACCTTTCGCGCGCCTTGCCTGATCATTTGCAACTTGGCGTGAAGACCTCAGCCTTCCTCTCCGACATCACCGTGGTGGATCCCGATCTCTCGATCTTTCCCATGATGAACACGCAGGAGGTGCGCGGCCCCGATCTTCTGCTCGCCATCGAAGTCGCGGATACGAGTCTGGCCAAAGATCTCAATCTGAAGGCGGGCGTCTATGCGAAATATGGCGTGCGCGAACTATGGGTCATCGACGCCAATGCCTGCGTCACCCATGTGTTTCGCGAGCCCGTCGCAGGCGAGTGGACGCAACGCGAGACCTTCGGCGCCGACCATGCGCTGACCCACGCGGCGGCGCCGGGGTTTTCGCTGACGTTGAAGGATCTTTGACGCGGGGCGATCGAGGGCGACGCGCGCAGATCCGCGACCGGCTCTGGTCTGAGTTGTCTGTTTGAAAAGACCTGTTCAAGGTGCTATTAAATGCCTTCTTAAGGAGACTTGAGATGGTTCATCAAATCCTCGCGGCCACCAGCGCCAGCGTTTCTGAGTTGAAGAAAAATCCGATGGGCGCCGTCGCAGCTGGCGAGGGCCTACCGGTCGTGATCCTCAACCGCAACGAACCCGTCTTCTACTGCGTGCCCGCCAAAGCCTATGAAGCGATGCTTGATCGGCTTGAAGATATGGAACTGAACGCCATCGCCGACGCGCGGGAAGGCCAGACCGTCCATAAGGTCTCGCTGGATGACCTATGAGCTCGCCTTTCTGGACGAAGCCCTCAAGGAATGGCGCAAGCTCGACAGTGTAACGCGCGAGCAATTCAAGGCCCGGCTGGCCGAGCGCCTGACGAACCCGAAAATCGCTTCGGCGCGACTGCATGGCGCCAAGGAGCGTTACAAGATCAAGCTGCGCAATGCGGGCTATCGCCTTGTCTATGAAGTCAGGGATCGCGAACTAATGGTCATTGTCGTCGCGGTCGGCAAACGCGAGCGTAATGAGGTTTATAAGGTTGCGGAGCGTCGCAAAGCCGATTGAAGGCAGGGCAAAAGCCGAGCCCTCAACTCCCCTTCTTCCCATGCAACTGCGGAATGAACAGGTCCTGCCAGCTCGCGGGCTGCGCCTTGATCGAGCCCGCAAGCGCCATGAATTCGGCGAAGCGCATCACACCATTTGGCGTTGTTGAGAAGAGCGTATCCTTGTCGGCGAGGATGCCCAGCACTTCTTCCTCTGAAACCTTCACAGGCGAGGCGCGCACGAAGATGTCGGCGGCCTTTTTCGGCTCTTTCGCGATCAGCTCATTCGCCTCTTCCAGCGCCGCCAGAAAGGCCTCTGTGAGCTTCGGATTGGTTTGTGTGAAGCGCTTGTTGGCGAAGACGACGTCGAGCGTGATGTTGCCCAGAAGATCGACCGAGTTCAGCACACGGTGGATTTTGGGGTCCTTGAGTTCGAGATAGGAGAAGGGCGGCGAGGTGAAGTGGGAATTGACTTCCGTTCTGCCCGCCATCAGGGCGGCCAGCGCATCGGGATGGCCAAGGCCGACCGTTAGCGGATCGAGCTTGGCGTAGTTCTCGCGGCCGAATTCCGCAGCCGCCGCCATCTGCAAAACCACCGCCGAGAGCGAGGTCTTCACGCCGGGCAAAGCGATCTTGTCCTTTTCGGTGAAGTCTTTCAGCGACTTGATCGCGGGGTTGTTGGTGTTGAGATAGAGCGAGGTCGAGCTGAGGCCGCTGACGCCGATGACCTCGGTCTTCGGATTGCCCTTGCCCTTCGACCACAGCGTTATAAAGCCCGGCGCGCCGATGCCCGCGACATCAAGCGTGCCCGCGATCATCGCATCGTTGATGACATTGCCGCCATCGAATGTGAACCACGAAGCCTTGACCGTCCCAAGTCCCGCCTCTGCGGCCTTCGCCTCGATCAGCTTTTGCTCCTGCATCACGATCAGCGGCAGATAAAGGATGCCAAAGCCCTTCGAGATGCGGATTTCATTGGCCTGCTGGGCGCTCGCTGAATTGAGCGCGCCCGTGAGCGCAAGTGCGATGGCTGCGATGCTGAAAAGGCGCATTGGGTCCTCCCTGTTTGGGGAAGCATAGCGCGGGATCTTCTCAAGCCAAAATGCGAAACGGATCACTCCGCCGCAGGCCGTTCCTTCTGCGCATAGCCGTGTCGGTCGTTCAGCTCTTCCAAGATCTGGATGGCGGCTTCGGCGATGACGGTGCCGGGCGGGAAGATGGCGGCGGCGCCGTTTGCGCGCAGCTCATCCATATCCTGCGGCGGAATCACGCCGCCCACCACGATCATGATGTCGTCACGCCCCGCTGATTTCAGGGCGGCCTTCACCTGCGGCACCAGCGTCAGATGGCCCGCCGCCAGCGACGACACGCCGATGACATGGACATTGTTGTCGACGGCCTGTTTCACCGCCTCTTCAGGGGTCGCGAAAAGCGGCCCGATGTCGACCTCGAAGCCGAGGTCCGAGAAGGCGGAGGAGATCACCTTTTGCCCGCGATCATGCCCGTCCTGCCCGACCTTCGCCACGAGAATACGGGGCTTGCGGCCTTCGTTCTCCTCGAAGGCGCGGGTCATTTCGGACACGCGGTCGATGATCACCACCTCCGGCCCCGCCTCCTTGCGATAGACGCCGCGAATGGAGCGGATCGAGGCGACATGGCGGTTGAAGACCTTCTCCAGCGCCAGCGAAATCTCGCCCACGGTCGCCTTGGCGCGAGCCGCTTCAATGGAGAGCGCGAGCAGATTGCCGTTAGCGCGCGCGCCTGCGCTTAATGCCTGTAACGCCGCCTGCACAGTCGCCTCGTCGCGCTCGGCGCGCAGGCGTTTCAGCTTTTCGATCTGCTGCGCGCGCACGGCGGAATTATCGACCTTCAGCACATCGATGGGCTTCTCGCCATCGGGCTTGAACTTGTTGACGCCGATGACCGCCTGGCGCCCGCTGTCGATGCGCGCCTGCGCTTTCGCTGCGGCCTCTTCGATGCGCAGCTTGGGAATGCCCGCGTCGATGGCTTTCGCCATGCCGCCAAGCTTCTCCACTTCCTCGATATGCGACCAGGCGCGCTCCGCCAGATCCTGCGTCAGCCGCTCGACATAATAGGAACCGCCCCAGGGGTCGATGACGCGTGTCGTGCCGCTTTCCTGTTGCAGGAAGAGCTGCGTGTTGCGGGCGATGCGGGCGGAGAAATCCGTCGGCAGGGCGAGCGCCTCGTCGAGCGCATTCGTATGCAGCGATTGCGTATGGCCCTGCGTCGCGGCCATGGCCTCGATGGTGGTGCGCGTGACATTGTTGAACACGTCCTGCGCGGTGAGCGACCAGCCAGAGGTCTGGCAATGGGTGCGCAGCGGCAAGCTCTTTTCGGACTTGGGATCGAACTGCTTCACCAGCCGCGCCCATAAGAGTCTTGCCGCGCGCAGCTTGGCGACCTCCATGAAGAAGTTCATGCCAACCGCCCAGAAGAAGGACAGGCGCGGGGCGAATTGATCGACCGTCAGCCCCGCCGCCATGCCGGCGCGTATATATTCGACGCCATCGGCCAGCGTATAGGCAAGTTCAAGATCCTGCGTCGCGCCCGCTTCCTGCATGTGATAGCCGGAGATCGAAATCGAGTTGAACTTCGGCATGTTCTGCGACGTATAGGAGAAGATGTCGGAGATGATGCGCATCGAATCCTTGGGCGGATAGATGTAGGTGTTGCGCACCATGAATTCTTTGAGAATGTCGTTCTGGATCGTGCCGGAGAGCTTGTCCTGCGACACGCCCTGTTCTTCGGCGGCGACGATATAAAGCGCGAGCACCGGCAGCACCGCGCCATTCATCGTCATGGACACGCTCATCTGGTCAAGCGGTATCCCTGAAAACAAAGTGCGCATGTCGTAGATGGAGTCGATGGCCACGCCCGCCATGCCCACATCGCCCGCCACGCGCGGATGGTCTGAATCATAGCCGCGATGGGTGGCGAGATCGAAGGCGACCGAAAGGCCCTTTTGCCCCGCCGCAAGATTGCGACGGTAGAAGGCGTTGGAATCTTCCGCCGTGGAGAAGCCAGCATATTGGCGCACCGTCCAGGGCTGGTTCACATACATGGTGGGATAGGGACCGCGCACGAAGGGCGGCAGGCCCGGATAGCTCTCGACGAAATCGATGTCGGCGATGTCGCCCGCATTATAGATCGCCTTCACGGGGATCTCTTCAGGCGTCATCCATGGCTCGGCCGCCTGCGGGGGCACAGGCATGGCCGCCTGTGCGAAGGCCAGCGTGGAGAAGTCAGGAATCGCGGACATGGCGGGCTCGCTCGAACAATCTGATGGTTGGGAAGAATAGCATTTTCGACGCCGACCGCCATTCGTCCTTAGAAGCCTATCCAAGGCCTTAAGCTAAAGCTATGCTTTAAGGATTGTGGATCGTGGGTTCTTCAACTTGGTCGGAAAACAGCCCCCTTTGCGATCGAAAACATTGCGCAGTTGGTCCGTCGTCGCGCGCGTATTCGACTTTGAAAGCCGTCTCGCCGCAATCGCGCATGCACGGCCCCTGCACGCTGGATTCTATGAATTCATTCGTTTTGGGTTCAAGCAGGCTTGGGCCTGCCTGTTCGGCGGGATCATGGTGGCGTTGATCGCGGGCACCTATTTCGTCTACCCCGCCGGCGCCGCCTTACCCCGCTATGACTTTCTGGTGCTGGCTTCGATCAGCGTGCAGCTTGCGCTTCTCGCTCTGCGTATGGAGACGTTGGAAGAGGCTAGGGTCATCCTGCTCTTTCATGCGGTGGGCACCGTCATGGAGATTTTCAAGACGGCCGTTGGTTCGTGGACCTATCCTGAAGCAAGCTTTCTACGAATTGGCGGCGTGCCGCTGTTCACGGGCTTCATGTATGGCGCCATCGGTAGCTATATCGCCCGCTCTTGGCGTTTGTTCGACTACAGGTTCGAGCGTCATCCCTCCACGCTCGCCATGGTGGTGCTGGCCTGCGCTATCTACGCCAATTTCTTCACTAACCATTGGGGATTTGATCTGCGCTGGCTGCTGTTTGTCTGGGCGCTTGGGGTGTTTGGGCGGGGCGTTATTCATTTCAGGGTCTGGCGAGTTCATCGCCGGATGCCGATGCTTGTGGCCTGCGGACTTACGGCAGCCTTTATCTGGATCGCCGAAAACGTCGGGACCTATTCACGCGTTTGGCTCTATCCGCATCAGGCCGAGGTCTGGTCGCCGGTCGGCCTCGGCAAGTTCTCATCGTGGTTCCTGCTACTTATCATCAGTTATGTCATGGTCGCGGCCGCCCACCGCCCGCAACCACCTGACTGATCGCGGGCCTCACTCCCGCCGCTCCGCCACCCAGCGTCCCGCGCATTGCTTGCTCGGCGCGCGCCATTTGCCTGAGCCTGAGCCAGCGCCCAGCGTGCCATAGGCGGAGAGCTCATCTGAGCCTTGCATCACCCTCACCGCCACGCGGCCGCGTGGGTCTACTCTGCCGCTGGCCTGCGCCATGGCGTCGCCGATCTCGATCAATCCGTTCCGCACGCCCAATGACATGCGCGAGGCCCGGTCGCAGGGGCCTCTTTCGGTGATGACCGTCACGGACCAGCGGCCATCATAAGCGTTGGGCGATGCGCTGCGCTTTGTTGCGGCCAAGGCGCCCTGCGTCAGAGCAAGGCAGGCTATGGCCGCAAGCGTCAGGCTGAATGGTTTCATCAATGCTGCTCCTCGCTGTCAGGCGAGTCGCAGCGCCTCGTTCAGCACCGCGACCAAGTCGCATCCGGCGAAGATGAAGCCGCATACGCCCGCCTCTTTCCAAGCGGCCTCGGCGGCGCCGGGCCGGCCAGCGAGGTAGATATGGCGCGCGCCAGCCTTGACCAGCGCCCGCGCAGCTTTTTGACCCCAATCCTCATAGGTGGCGTCTGACGAACAGATGCAGGCGAAGGCGGCGCCGGAGGCCTTGAAGGCTTCCGTCAGGCTCGCTTCATCCGCAAAGCCCTCGTTGCCCGGCGCGACAATGCCGCCCGCCTCGAAGAGGTTCTTGGCGAACATGGAGCGCGCCGTAAAGGCGGCCACGGGGCCGAGATTGGCGAGGAACACGCTGCGCCGCGCCCCATTCTCCGCAGCCTGCGCATCGGCGAGGTCGCGCAGGGCCTCGAATGCCTGCGCATCGCGGTGGGGGGCGAGCGCGAGGGCGTTCACAGGCGCCGGCGCTAGCATGGGGGCCAGGACCTCGACCGGCGCCTCGGCCACATTGGGGAACTCGCTCGTGCCTGTGATCGCGTCCTTGCGATGGGCGATGGCGCGGGCGCGGGCGGCTTGCACCGTCGCAATCCTCGCCTGAAAGGCGCCCGAAGCAAGGGCGTTGTGAAGCCCGCCGTCCCGTTCGGTCTCCTGCACCAGTGCCCATGCCGCTTCGCACAGAGCGTCGGTCAGGGTCTCGAAAGAGCCCGCGCCCGCTGCGGGATCAGCGACACGGCCAAGATTGGCTTCTTCGAGCAGGACCGCCTGCGCGTTGCGGGCGATGCGGCGGGCGAAATCATCGGGCAGGCCCAGCGCCTGTGTGAAGGGTAGCACTGTAACGGCGTCCGCACCGCCAAGCCCCGCCGAGAAACATGCGACCGTGGCGCGCAGAATGTTCACCCAGGGGTCGCGGCGGCTCATCATGCGGAAGGAGGTTTCGGCATGGATATGAATCGGGGCAGGGGTCAGGCCGCAGGCCTCCTCCACCCGCGCCCAGAGGCGGCGCAGGGCGCGTAGCTTGGCGATGCCCAGAATTTCGTCGGCGTCGACGCTGAGGCGAAA
>CANBVC010000035.1 GCA_947372795.1 Beijerinckiaceae bacterium | reverse complement strand
CTGATCGTAAGCCGTGTAGGTCGCCCCGCCCGTCTCAGCCAGAATCTTCGTGATCGCCGCCGTCAGGGACGTCTTGCCATGGTCAACGTGACCAATCGTTCCAATGTTGCAGTGCGGCTTGTTACGGTTGAATTTTTCCTTGGCCATGGCCGAGCTCCTTCAAACTAACTGTGGTGCGAACCGAGGGGTTGTCAGGCGAATTTGGCCTGAATCTTTTCCGCCTCGTTGCGCGGGACTTCAGCATAGTGGTCGAACTGCATGGAGTAGCTTGCGCGACCCTGACTGAACGACCGCAGGTTGTTGACGTAACCAAACATGTTGGCGAGAGGCACCATGGCGGAAACGACCACGGCGTTACCGCGCATGTCCTGCCCCTGGATCTGCCCACGACGCGAGTTCAGATCTCCGATGACCGAGCCGGTATACTCCTCGGGAGTAACAACTTCGACCTTCATAACCGGCTCAAGCAGCACCGAGTCGCCCTTCTTGAGGGCCTCACGAAGAGCCATGCGGGAAGCGATTTCGAAGGCCAGAGCCGACGAGTCAACTTCATGGAAAGCGCCGTCGGTCAGCGAAACCTTGAGATCAACGACAGGGAAGCCCGCGAGCACACCAGCGCCGAGAACCGAGTTGAGGCCCTTTTCAACGCCGGGGATATACTCCTTGGGAACCGCGCCGCCGATGATTTTCGAGTCAAACTCAAAGCCTTTACCGGCTTCATTGGGCTCAACAGTAATCTTCACGCGAGCAAACTGACCAGTGCCGCCTGTCTGCTTCTTATGGGTGTAGTCGACATCGACAGACTTGCTAATGCGCTCACGATAAGCGACCTGCGGAGCACCGACATTCACTTCTACCTTGTGGGTGCGCTTGAGAATGTCGACCTTAATGTCGAGATGTAACTCGCCCATACCCTTGATGATCGTCTGCCCGGACTCCTGATCGGTGGAGACGCGGAAAGAAGGATCTTCCGTCGCAAGCTTCACGAGAGCTGCGGACATCTTCTCCTGATCGCCCTTGTTCTTGGGCTCAATGGCCATTTCGATCACGGGGACCGGGAATTCCATCTTCTCAAGGATCACAGGCTTCAAAGGATCGCACAGAGTATCGCCAGTACGCGTGTCCTTCATGCCCACCAGCGCGATGATGTCGCCAGCGTAAGCCTCAGACACTTCTTCGCGATTGTTGGCGTGCATAAGAACCATGCGACCGACGCGCTCGGACTTCTCGCGGCTGGAGTTAAGAAGGGCGACGCCCTTCTCAAACTTGCCGGAATAGACGCGGGCGAAGGTCAGAACGCCGAAAGGGTCGTCCATGATCTTGAAGGCCAGCAGTGAAAGGGGCTGATCATCGCCAGGACGACGCTCGGTCTCCTCACCGGTCTTGTAGTCGATGCCCTTGATGGCGCCACGCTCGAGCGGCGAAGGCAAATAGTCTACGACGGCGTCAAGAAGCGGTTGAACACCCTTGTTCTTGAAGGCGGAGCCAGCAAGAACGGGATAGAAAGCGCCGGTGAGAACAGCCTTACGGATCAGGCTACGTAGAGTTTCCTCGGAAGGCTCTTTGCCCTCCAAATAGGCCTCCATCGCAGCGTCATCAAGCTCCACGGCAGCTTCGATCATAGCGAAGCGATATTCCTTAGCCTTCTCGACGAGATCTTCAGGGATTTCAGCATCGGCGAACTTCGCACCAAGCTGCTCGTCTTCCCAGACGACCGCCTTCATGCGGACGAGATCCACGATGCCCTTGAAGTTCGACTCTGAGCCGATCGGCAACTGAATGGCGATTGGACGGGCGCCAAGACGCACCCGGATGTCCTCGAGGCACTGATAGAAATCCGCGCCGATCTTGTCCATCTTGTTGCAGAACACAATGCGCGGCACTTTGTACTTGTCGCCCTGACGCCACACGGTTTCCGTCTGGGGCTCAACACCCTGGTTGGAATCGAGCACGCAGACAGCGCCGTCGAGCACGCGGAGGGAACGCTCAACTTCAATCGTGAAGTCGACGTGACCGGGTGTGTCGATGATATTCAGGCGCTTGCCGTTCCAGATCGCGGTGGTCGCGGCGGAGGTGATGGTGATACCACGCTCCTGCTCCTGCTCCATGAAGTCCATGGTTGCAGCGCCGTCATGCACTTCGCCGATCTTGTGGCTCTTGCCGGTGTAATAGAGGATACGTTCCGTCGTCGTCGTCTTGCCCGCGTCGATGTGGGCCATGATGCCGAAGTTACGGTAGTCCTCAAGTGCGTATTGACGGGCCATCGTCCAATCCTCGTAGGCGCACGGAGCGCCCTGATTAATTTACCAACGATAGTGCGAGAAGGCGCGGTTGGCTTCAGCCATCCGGTGCGTGTCTTCGCGCTTCTTGACCGCGTTGCCACGGTTATTTGCCGCATCCATCAACTCAGCAGAGAGACGGTCGACCATGGTCTTGTCATTGCGACCGCGGGCGGCGGTGATGATCCAGCGGATCGCCAAAGCCTGCCGACGCTCGGTGCGCACTTCGACGGGAACCTGATAGGTGGCGCCGCCAACACGACGAGAACGAACCTCGATAGCCGGAGCGACATTCTCGAGAGCCTGCTTGAAGAGAGGCAGGGGCTCCTGCTTCGACTTCTGCTCGATGATGTCAAAAGCGCCGTAAACGATCGCTTCGGCCGCAGACTTCTTTCCATCATACATGATGGAGTTCATGAACTTTGCGAGGATGATATCGCCGAACTTGGCGTCCGGGATGACTTCGCGCTTTTCAGCACTATGACGACGGGACATCGTGTATTCCCCTTACTTCGGACGCTTCGCGCCGTACTTCGAACGACGCTGCTTACGATCCTTGACGCCCTGGGTATCAAGAACACCGCGCAGAATGTGATAGCGCACGCCGGGAAGATCCTTGACGCGACCGCCGCGGATCATGACCACGGAATGTTCCTGAAGGTTATGACCTTCGCCAGGAATGTAGCCAATGACTTCGAAGCCATTCGTCAGACGAACCTTGGCGACCTTACGGAGCGCAGAGTTCGGCTTCTTAGGCGTGGTCGTATAGACACGGGTGCAAACGCCCCGCTTCTGCGGACAAGCCTGCAAGTGGCGGGCCTTCTCGCGGTATGTCTTCTGTTGCCGCGGCTTGCGGATCAACTGGCTGATCGTCGGCATCGTTCACTCGCCTCAGTTCAGGCTTCGCATGAGCACCGCTCGGTTGAGCGAGCACTCGGTGAATTCGGTCGCCTCACGCAAACCTGCGCAAAGCGAATCGCGCCTACGGCAGGATCGCCGCTGGCGCGTCTTCATCAGAGGACCGCAGCTTGCGCCACGTTCATGAACCCGATCGTTCGACTTACGTCGTGATGGACCGGCAAGGTATCGAAGGTCCTTTGTTCCGCGCGAGGCGCGCTGGAAGCTCTGACGTTCGACCGTCTGCCAAGAAGTAGCCGGTGTCTAGCGGTGTGGCTGGTTTCCGTCAACCCCGAAAACGCAAGCCTGCGCTCCTGAATCCGCAAAAATGAATCTGGTCGCTTGAATCCCCGGTTTTCAGGGAGTGTTAACCAATGCAGGATGGACAGGATTCAGCCGTTCAAGCAATACGATCGCCTTTAAAAGCTGCGCAGGGTTCTTTTTTCCGCCCTCAAAAGCGAGGATTCGCACACGCATCGCCCCGCCATCAGGAATGGGAAGGATGATTCCCTCTCCGGGAGGCGATTCTTCGCCCTCAAGGGCGGACTCCAGTAGCCGGTCGAACCGGCGTGAGCGTGCGTTCTTCAGCACGAGCCGCCCATTCGACAATCGAAGCCCCACGCCGAGTAAGGGCTTCGCGCTTTCACCCGCATGCAGCACGTCCCCTGCCCCGCCAAGGAGAATAGCCGCCTGCCCCGCGATCTCAAGCGCGTCGGCGACGCCTCGGGCTCGCGCGCCCTCGAGCATAGGCGCAAGTGCGGCCGACGCGGATCCAGCCCCTACCCCACCCTCACAGTCGCTCTGATACGCCATGGCCATGATTGAACGCCTTCTAACGGACGAGTGATGCTGAGGGAGGCTCAGCGCAGCTCTGCTCCGCTTGTTCTCAACGCGCCAGCTAGGCGCGCGTTCAATCTGCCTCAGGCGAATAGCCAAATTTCGGCGGACACGAGACGAAATGATGAACAATAAAAAAAGGGGCCGCCCGAAGGCGACCCCTTGATGAACTGGTAGAGCCCGAAGCCTTATTCGGCGGCAGGCAGGCGCGGCATAGGCGCATTCGAGGCTTGCGCCTTCTGCGCCAGGATCATCTCGTCACGGACGACAGCGATGCGCCGCAGCTTGGACATTGCGGCGCCCGTGCCCGCCGGGATCAGGCGGCCAACGATGACATTCTCCTTGAGGCCTTCCAGTGTATCCACCTTGCCGTTGACAGAGGCTTCTGTGAGCACGCGCGTCGTCTCCTGGAAGGAGGCGGCGGAGATGAAGGAACGCGTCTGCAGGCTCGCCTTGGTGATGCCCAGAAGCACTGGCGTACCCGAGGCCGGACGGCCACCCTCGGAGATAGCCTTTTCATTCGCACGCTCGAGATCAAGCTTGTCGACCTGTTCGCCAGCGAGGAACTCGGTGGCGCCGGGATCGACGATATCGATCTTCTGCAGCATCTGGCGAACGATCACCTCGATGTGCTTGTCGTTGATGATAACGCCCTGCAGTCGGTAGACTTCCTGAATCTCGTTCACAAGATAAGCGGCGAGTTCTTCGACGCCCTTGATGGCAAGGATGTCATGCGGCGCTGGGTTGCCATCGACGATGTAGTCACCCTTCTCCACGACGTCGCCGTCCTGCAGATGAATGTGCTTGCCCTTGGGGATCAGGTATTCAACCTCTTCGCCGCCTTCTTCATGCGGGACGATGCTGATGCGCTGCTTGTTCTTGTAGTCGCGACCGAACTTCACCGATCCGGTGATTTCCGCGATGATCGCGCAATCCTTGGGACGACGAGCCTCGAAGAGCTCGGCAACGCGCGGCAGACCGCCGGTGATGTCTCGGGTCTTAGCCGATTCCATCGAGATGCGCGCGATGATGTCGCCCGCCTTCACAGTTGAACCGGGGTCAAAGCCGATGATCGACTCGACGGGGAGCGTGTAGCGCGCCTCGCCGCCGCGCGGCAGCTTGGTGATCTTGCCGTCCGCGCCCTTGATGAGGATCGCAGGCTTGAGACTGGCCGAACGCTGGTTCAGGCGGTAGTCGATGACGACGCGCTTGGCGATGCCGGTCGACTCGTCAACGGCTTCGGAGATCGAGAGGCTGTCGACCAGATCCTCGAACGCCACAACGCCATCGACCTCGGTCAGGATAGGACGGGTATATGGGTCCCATTCCGCGATACGCTGACCCCTGCGGATCTTGTCACCCTCCAACACCTTCAGACGCGCGCCATACTGAACGCGATGGACCGAACGCTCGGAGCCATCGGGACCGACGATCACGACCGCGACGTTGCGCGCCATGACCATGAGGTCGCCATCCGAATTGCGAGCGATAGACGGGTTGCGGAACTTCACGACGCCATCGAAATTCGACTCGATGAAGGAAGAATCCGCGCCGATCTGCGCAGCGCCGCCAATGTGGAAGGTGCGCATGGTGAGCTGCGTACCGGGCTCGCCGATCGACTGAGCCGCGATGACGCCCACTGCTTCACCCATGTTGACAGGTGTGCCGCGCGCAAGATCGCGTCCGTAGCAGGTGCCGCAAACGCCATTCTTGGCTTCGCAGGTGAGCACCGAGCGGATCTTAACTTCCTGGACGCCAGCGGTGTTGATGCGCTCGACATGCCATTCCTGAACCATCTCGCCGGCAGGAACAATGACGCCGCCTTCTGCGTCCTTGATATCCTCGGCGGCGGTGCGGCCGAGGATACGGCTAACCAGTGAAGCCACAACCTGACCCGCGTCGAGGATCGCCCGCATGCGGATGCCGCCCTGTGAGCCGCAATCCACTTCGGTGATGATCGAATCCTGAGCGACGTCCACGAGACGGCGGGTGAGGTAACCCGAGTTCGCGGTCTTCAACGCAGTGTCGGCGAGACCCTTACGGGCGCCGTGGGTGGAGTTGAAGTACTCAAGAACGGTCAGACCTTCCTTAAAGTTCGAGATGATCGGGCTCTCGATGATCTCGCCCGAGGGCTTGGCCATCAGACCGCGCATGGCGGCGAGCTGCTTCATCTGCGCGGGCGAACCACGTGCCCCGGAGTGCGACATCATGTAGATCGAGTTGATCTGCTTGTCGCGGCCGGTCTCGTCCTTGCCGACGGAGGAGATGCGCAGCATCATTTCTTCGGCAAGTTTGTCGGTGCACTTCGCCCAGGCGTCCACGACCTTGTTGTACTTCTCGCCCTGAGTGATCAGGCCGTCGTTGTACTGCTGCTCGAATTCCTTCGCTTCAGCGCGGGTCGCCTCGACGATGGCGGGCTTCGTCTCCGGCACGACCATGTCGTCCTTGCCGAAGGAAATGCCAGCCTTGAAGGCCTCACGGAAGCCCATGGACATGATGCGATCACAGAAGATGACCGTCTCCTTCTGACCGCAGTTGCGATAGACGGTGTCGATCATGTTCGAGATCTCTTTCTTGGTCATCAGCTTGTTGACGACGTCGAAGGGGATCTTGTTGTGGTTGGGCATCAACTGACCAAGCATCATGCGGCCAGGAGTCGTGTCGAACATTTTCGCTATACGATTGCCCTGCGCATCGAAGCTCCAGGCGCGGCCCTTGATGCGGGTATGCAGCGTGATCGTTTTGGCGAAGAGCGCATGCTCAATCTCAGACATGTTCGAGAACACGCCCTGAATCGGCGTCTTCGACTTCGGGTCAGCAAGATACTGACCGTGATCGCCGTCGCGCATCAAAGAGAGATAGTAGAGGCCCAGAACGATATCCTGCGAGGGCACGATGATCGGGAGACCGTTCGCGGGATGCAGGATGTTGTTCGTCGACATCATCAGCACGCGTGCTTCCAGCTGCGCTTCAAGCGACAGCGGAACGTGCACGGCCATCTGATCGCCGTCGAAGTCCGCGTTGAAGGCGGCGCAGACGAGCGGATGCAACTGAATGGCCTTGCCTTCGATCAGCACAGGCTCGAAGGCCTGAATGCCAAGTCGATGCAGCGTCGGCGCACGATTCAGCATAATCGGGTGTTCGCGGATGACCTCATCGAGGATATCCCAAACCTCCGGCTTTTCCTTTTCGACGAGCTTCTTCGCCTGCTTCACAGTGGCGGAGAGGCCCTTCGCGTCAAGGCGCGAATAGATGAAGGGCTTGAAGAGCTCGAGCGCCATCTTCTTGGGCAGGCCGCACTGGTGCAGCTTGAGCTCGGGGCCAACGACGATCACGGAACGACCGGAATAGTCGACACGCTTGCCGAGCAGGTTCTGGCGGAAGCGACCCTGCTTACCTTTCAGCATGTCCGCGAGCGACTTCAGCGGACGCTTGTTGGCGCCAGTGATGACACGGCCACGACGCCCGTTGTCAAACAACGCATCAACCGCTTCCTGAAGCATGCGCTTCTCGTTGCGGATGATGATGTCGGGGGCGCGCAGTTCGATCAGGCGCTTCAGACGATTGTTGCGGTTGATGACGCGACGATAGAGATCGTTGAGATCGGAGGTCGCAAAACGGCCGCCATCAAGCGGAACGAGCGGGCGCAGGTCCGGCGGAATAACAGGCACTTCGGTGAGAATCATCCACTCAGGCTTGTTGCCCGAGTACATGAAGGCCTCGATGATCTTGAGACGCTTGGCGAGCTTCTTGGGCTTCAGCTCGCTGGTCGACTCCGCGATCTCAACCTTGAGGTCGGCCGCGATCTTGGCGAGATCCATATTGCGCAGGATTTCGCGAATGGCCTCAGCGCCAATGAGCGCGGTGAAGCTGTCCTGACCATATTCATCCTGCGCACGCAGGTAATCATCCTCTGACAGGAGCTGACGATCCTTGAGGGGCGTCAGGCCAGCGTCGATGACGATGTAGGATTCGAAATAGAGGATGCGCTCAAGATCCTTGAGCGTCATGTCCAGCAACAAGCCGATGCGCGAGGGCAGCGACTTCAGGAACCAAATATGGGCGACGGGCGCGGCCAGTGAGATGTGGCCCATGCGCTCGCGACGGACGCGCGAGAGGGTGACCTCAACGCCGCACTTTTCGCAGATGACGCCCTTGTACTTCATGCGCTTGTACTTGCCGCACAAGCACTCGTAGTCCTTGATCGGCCCGAAGATGCGGGCGCAGAACAGGCCGTCGCGCTCGGGCTTGAACGTGCGATAGTTGATCGTCTCGGGCTTTTTGATCTCGCCGAACGACCAGGACAGAATCTTCTCCGGGCTCGCGATGGAGATCTGGATCTGATCGAACGCCTGCGGCTGGACGACCGGATTGAAGAGATTCATGACCTCTTGATTCATGCTGGTCTCCTGAAGCTTGGGCCTGCTGCGAACTCTCTGTCGCGCTGGCCCTGCCAGATTGAACACCTTCCAAGGGCTGGCGCGTGAATCGCGTCAGCCCCCTTGATTAAATCCTCACTCGGCGGCTTCGGCCGGAGGATTGTCGATCTTCTTCGTCGAGGTGAGTTCGACGTTGAGGCCAAGCGAGCGCATTTCCTTGAGCAGCACGTTGAAGCTCTCGGGAATGCCGGACTCGAAGGTGTCGTCGCCGCGCACGATGGACTCGTAGACCTTCGTACGGCCCGCGACGTCGTCTGACTTCACGGTCAGCATTTCCTGCAAGGTATAGGCTGCGCCATAAGCTTCGAGCGCCCACACTTCCATTTCGCCGAAGCGCTGGCCGCCGAACTGCGCCTTTCCGCCCAGGGGCTGCTGGGTGACCAGCGAGTAAGGCCCAATGGAGCGTGCATGGATCTTGTCGTCGACAAGGTGATGCAGCTTCAGCATATAGATGTAGCCGACCGTGACCTGACGGTCGAAGGGCTCGCCGGTGCGCCCGTCGTAGAGGGTGGACTGACCGGAATGGTCCAGACCCGCCATCTCGAGCATCTCGACGATGTCTTTTTCACGCGCGCCATCGAACACAGGGGTGGCCATGGGAACGCCGCGACGCAGGTTCTCGCCAAGCTCCACGAGCGAAGCTTCATCGAGTTGCGGAATGACCTCGTCATTGCCGTAGATCTGGAGCAGCTTGTTACGAAGCGGCGCCACATCCTTCGACTTCATATAGGCGTTCACCGCCTCGCCAACCTGCTTGCCAAGGCCCGCACAGGCCCAGCCAAGATGGGTTTCAAGGATCTGCCCGACGTTCATGCGCGAGGGCACGCCCAGAGGGTTCAGCACGATGTCGACGGGCGTACCATCGGCGAGGAACGGCATGTCCTCGCTGGGCACGATCTTCGACACGACGCCCTTGTTGCCATGGCGGCCGGCCATCTTGTCGCCCGGCTGGATCTTGCGCTTAACAGCGACGAAGACCTTGACCATCTTCATGACGCCAGGCGGCAGTTCGTCACCACGCTGCAGCTTCTCAACCTTGTCGAGGAAGCGGTTCTCAAGACCCTTCTTGGCCTCGTCATACTGGCGACGAATAGCCTCGATCTCGCCCATGAGGCGATCGTCTTCAACAGCGAAAGCCCACCACTGCGAGCGAGGATATTCCTCGATGGTCTCGCGGCTCAGCGTGGTCTCCTTCTTGAACCCCTTCGGGCCCGCGACGGCGACCTTGCCATCAAGCAATTCTAGCAGACGCGCATAGACGTTACGATCAAGGATCGTGAGCTCGTCGTCGCGATCCTTCGCCAGACGCTCAATCTCCTCGCGCTCGATAGCCTGAGCGCGCTCATCCTTGTCAACGCCATGGCGATTGAAGACGCGGACTTCAACGATGGTGCCCTGCACGCCCGGGGGCACGCGAAGCGAGGTGTCGCGAACGTCGGAAGCCTTCTCGCCGAAGATGGCGCGCAGCAGCTTCTCTTCCGGCGTCATCGGGCTCTCACCCTTGGGGGTGATCTTGCCGCAGAGAATGTCGCCCGCCATCACTTCCGCGCCGATGTAGACGATGCCGGCTTCGTCGAGATTCTTCAACGCCTCTTCCGAGACGTTCGGAATGTCGCGCGTGATTTCCTCGGGGCCGAGCTTCGTGTCGCGCGCCATCACTTCGAACTCGTCGATGTGGATGGAGGTGAACACGTCGTCCTTGACGATCCGCTCGTTGAGCAGGATCGAATCTTCGAAGTTGTAACCATTCCACGGCATGAACGCGACGAGCACGTTGCGGCCGAGCGCCAGATCGCCAAGATCGGTCGAGGGACCGTCAGCGATAATGTCGCCCCTGCGCACAAAGTCGCCAACCTTCACCAGAGGCTTCTGGTTAATGCAGGTGGACTGGTTGGAACGCTGGAACTTCATCAGGCGATAGATGTCGACGCCGGGCTTGGAAGGATCAAGCTCCTCCGTGGCGCGGATGACGATACGGGTCGCGTCGATCTGATCGATGAAGCCGGTGCGGCGAGCGGCGATGGCTGCGCCGGAATCGCGCGCAACGACAGCCTCCATGCCGGTGCCGACGAGCGGAGCGTCCGCCTTCACAAGCGGCACGGCCTGACGCTGCATGTTCGAGCCCATGAGCGCACGATTCGCGTCATCGTTCTCGAGGAACGGAATGAGCGCAGCGGCGACCGACACGAGCTGCTTGGGCGAGACGTCCATGAATTCGACGCGCTCGCGCGCCACCATCACCACATCGCCGGTATGACGAGTGATGACAAGATCATCAGCCAGCATCCCATTCGCGTCGATGACGGCATTGGCCTGCGCGACGTGATACTTCGCCTCTTCCATCGCGGAGAGATAGGCGACCTCATCAGTCACGAGCCCGTCGCGGACGCGGCGGTAGGGGGCTTCGATGAAGCCGTATTTGTTGACGCGCGCGAAGGTCGCAAGCGAGTTGATCAGACCGATGTTCGGACCTTCCGGGGTCTCAATCGGGCAGATGCGGCCATAATGGGTGGGATGCACGTCGCGCACTTCAAAGCCAGCGCGCTCACGGGTCAGACCGCCCGGGCCAAGCGCCGAAAGGCGGCGCTTATGGGTGATCTCGGAGAGCGGGTTGGTCTGATCCATGAACTGCGACAGCTGCGAGGATCCGAAGAACTCGCGCACGGCGGCTGCTGCCGGCTTCGCGTTAATGAGATCCTGCGGCATGACGGTGTCGATGTCGACCGACGACATGCGCTCCTTGATGGCGCGTTCCATGCGCAGGAGACCCAGGCGATACTGGTTCTCCATGAGCTCGCCCACCGAGCGAACGCGGCGATTGCCGAGATGGTCGATGTCATCGATTTCACCACGGCCATCGCGCAGGTCAACCAGGGCCTTCACCACAGCTAGAATGTCTTGCTTGCGAAGGATGCGCGTCGTGTCGGGCGCGTCGAGATCGAGGCGCATATTCATCTTCACGCGGCCGACGGCCGAGAGATCATAACGCTCGGAATCGAAGAACAACGAGTGGAACATCGCCTCAGCAGAGTCGATGGTCGGCGGCTCGCCGGGGCGCATGACGCGGTAGATGTCGAACAGCGCTTCCTCACGCGAGGAATTCTTGTCGACTGACAGGGTATTGCGAATATAGGGGCCGATGTTGATGTGATCGATGTCGAGAATGGGCAGCTCATCGAAGCCAGCCTCACCCAGAGCCACCAGAGACTTGGCGGTCACCTCATCGCCAGCCTCAGCGAAGATTTCGCCGGTGTTGGGATCATAAAGATCCTCGGCGATATATTGACCATAAAGGTCTTCATCCACCGCCTTGAGGAACTTGAGACCCTTCTCGGCGAGGGTACGCGCGCCGCGCACGGTCAGCTTCTTGCCAGCCTCGACCACAACTTCGCCAGTGTCGGCGTCGACGAGATCGACGGAGGACTTCACGCCGCGCATACGCTCGGCGTCATAGGGAACGCGCCAGCCATCCTTAACCTTGGTGAAGGTGACGGACTTGAAGAACGTGCTCAGGATTTCTTCGCCATCCATGCCCAAGGCGAAGAGCAGCGAGGTCACTGGAATTTTGCGGCGACGATCGATGCGCGCATAGACAATGTCCTTCGCGTCGAACTCGATATCGAGCCAGGAGCCGCGATAAGGAATGATGCGCGCGGCGAAAAGCAACTTGCCGGACGAGTGGGTCTTGCCCTTGTCGTGATCGAAGAAAACGCCAGGCGAACGGTGCATCTGCGAAACGATAACGCGCTCAGTGCCGTTCACGACGAAGGTGCCGTTGGAAGTCATGAAGGGCATATCGCCCATGTAGACATCCTGCTCCTTGATGTCCTTGACGGACTTGGCCTGGGTGTCCGGGTCCACATCAAACACGATAAGGCGCAGCGTCACCTTGAGGGGCGCGGAGAAAGTCATGCCGCGCTGGCGGCACTCATCGACATCATATTTGGGCTGTTCGAATTCGTATTTCACGAACTCCAGAAGAGCCGTCTGCGAGAAGTCGGAAATCGGAAAAACGGACTTGAAGACGGATTGAAGCCCTTCATCCGGACGCCCGCCTTTCGGCTCGTTAACGAGCAGGAACTGATCGTAAGACGCTTTTTGAACCTCGATCAGGTTCGGCATCTCCGCCACTTCTCGGATATGTCCGAAAAATTTGCGGATCCGCTTACGACCGGTGAACGTCTGAGCCAAAGTCTGAGCCATGTCGCTCCTCTTACCTCATCAAACCGGCGGGCCGACGGGCCTCGACCGAACCGCGCGCTAGAGCGCATCGGACAGGGGCGTCACCCCGAATAGTCGCCGCGGACCGCGCGGCGGGCGGAGGGTTAACCCCCGGAACGATTGAACGGCCCCGGGGAAACCCCGGGACCTTTCTGATCTTAAACGCGCGACCCCAAAGGGCCGAACGCGAATTACTTAAGCTCGACCTTGGCGCCAGCCTTCTCAAGCTGAGCCTTGAGCTTCTCGGCCTCGTCCTTGCCGACAGCTTCCTTGACAACCTTAGGAGCGCCTTCGACGAGGTCCTTGGCTTCCTTGAGGCCGAGACCGGTGATGGCGCGGACTTCCTTAATGACTTCGATCTTCTTGTCGCCGGCGGAAGCCAGAACAACGTTGAACTCGGTCTGCTCTTCCACAGCAGCGGCGGCGACACCGGGAGCGGCGGCGACGGCGACGGCGGCGGCGGCGGAGACGCCCCACTTCTCTTCAAGCATCTTGGAGAGGTCAGCAGCTTCCAGCACGGTGAGGCTGGAGAGTTCTTCGACGATCTTTTCGAGATTAGCCATAGTATTTTATTCCTTCAGAAGGTTGGTTCGAACCAGATTTTTTGGGTGGCCTCTTCAGGCCGCATCTCGATCGGCATAGGCCTTGAACACGCGCGCGAGCTTGGCTGCGGGCGCGGTGGACAGCTGGGCGATCTTGGTCGCGGGCGCATTGAGCAGACCCAGGAGCTTGGCGCGCAGTTCGTCCAGTGAAGGCAAAGTCGCAAGCGACTTGACGCCTTCCACATTCAAGGCGGTGGCGCCCATGGCGCCGCCCAAGATCACGAGCTTGTCGTGATCCTTGGCGAAGGCCACTGCGACCTTCGGAGCCGCTACCGGATCGTCCGAATAGGCGATCAGGGTCGGACCCTTCATCAGGGGACCGATAGAAGCGACATCCGTGCCTTCGAGAGCGATCTTGGCGAGGCGGTTCTTGGCGACCTGAACCGAGGCGCCCGCTGCGCGCATCTGCTTACGCAGATTCTGCATTTGGGCGACGGTCAGGCCGGAATAGTGCGCCACAACGACGACGGACGCCTTACTAAAGACGCCGTTCAGTTCTGCGACGAACTCTTTTTTTTCCGCTCTGTCCACAGTGCTCTCTCCGGTCGGCGAAAGAAGATCTTCCGCCAGTTGCACGAGTCGCATGGGTGGAGGCCCACGCGACACCGAGTGCCTGTCCCCGGAGCGACGAATCACTCCGGACAGATGGGTTCGAACCACACAAAAGAGCAATGAAGCTCTTCGAAACGGTCTTCCCCGTCTATGCTGGCCTCCGCCCTTCACCGGAACCGGATCGGGGCCGTCGAAATTAAGCCCTCACCGATCAAGAAGATCGGCATGGACGCCGGCAGTCTCGGACAGGACATGGCCGAACAGGACTCGGGATTTCTCCCGGTTCCGCCGGCCTATCCACCTCCCGGCCACCGGATCGGCGCCGGCAGGAAGCTGAATTTAGAAGGAGGGCCGCAAATCACCGGCCCCCAGATGGTCCTACTTAGACCGTCCGCGCGCCGCTGCCAAGGGGCTGACGACACAAATCGCACGTCTGTCAAGACCGTGCGGGATTTATCCCCGCAAAGCTCCACTCAAACCTTGGCGAAAGCCTCAGTTGGTTGAGCCCGAGGTCACCGTGGCCGGATCGACCTTCACGCCGGGACCCATGGTCGAGGACACGGCCACCCGCTGAATATAGGTGCCCTTGGCGCCGGGAGGCTTGGCCTTGGCCACTGCATCCACGAAAGCCTTGATGTTCTCGATCAGCTTGCCTTCCTCGAAGGAGACTTTGCCGATCATGCCCTGCACGATGCCAGCCTTCTCGACGCGGAACTCGACAGCCCCACCCTTCGAAGCCTTGACGGCGCCAGCGACGTCCATGGTCACGGTGCCAACCTTGGGGTTAGGCATCATGCCGCGCGGGCCGAGCACCTTACCAAGACGACCGACGAGCGGCATCATGTCGGGGGTGGCGATGCAGCGATCGAAATCGATCGTGCCGCCCTGAACAATGGTGACGAGCTCTTCCGCGCCAACAACATCAGCGCCGGCGGCGCGGGCTTCGTCAGCCTTGGCGCCACGAGCGAAGACGCCGACGCGCAGGATGCGACCGGTACCGTTGGGCAGATTCACCACGCCGCGAACCATCTGGTCAGCATGCTTGGGGTCAACGCCGAGGTTCATCGAGATTTCGATCGTCTCGTCGAACTTGGCCGTGGACCGCTCGCGCAGCATCTTCACCGCGTCGGTGATCTGATAGAGCTTGGTGCGGTCGATGCCCTCGCGGGCGGCCTTAATTCTTTTGCCAACATGCGACATTGCGTTACCCCACCACCTCGAGGCCCATCGAGCGGGCGGAACCTTCAATCATGGCGACAGCCGACTCGATCGAGGCGCAGTTAAGATCCACGATCTTCTTTTCGGCGATTTCACGCAGCTGCTCGCGCGTGACCTTGCCGACGAAACCACGACCAGGGGTCTTGGAGCCGGAAGCAGGCTTCTTGCCGATCTTGAGGTTAGCGGCCTTCTTCAGGAAGAAAGTGACCGGAGGCTGCTTCATCTCGAAAGTGAAGGACCGGTCCTGGTAGGCCGTGATCACGACGGGGATCGGGGTCCCCTTCTCGATCTGCGCGGTGCGCGCATTGAACGCCTTGCAAAATTCCATGATGTTCAGGCCGCGCTGACCAAGCGCGGGACCGATCGGAGGCGAAGGATTCGCCGCGCCGGCCGGAACCTGAAGCTTCACGTAGCCCGTGATCTTCTTCGCCATTATGGCTGCTCCAGACAAACCCGGGAGCGAATGGATCTTCCCTCGCCGGGCGGTTGCAGTTCGTGGTGCGGCATGAGACCCCGGTGGCGACCGAGCATACCTTCCACGGTGAAGTGGTCCGTATAAACAGTCATTGCCGACTTGGGAAGGGCGCGCAGCGGAAAAAGAGCCTCCCGCCAGCCTAAAATCTCGATTTTGACAATATTTGGCATGTTACGTCTTTAGCGCTCAGGTTACTCGGACGAAGGGTTTCCTTTTACAACTGAAAGGATTGAGGCCATGCGGGTCCGCCATTCCCTGCTAAGTGCAGTCATCGTATCGGCTCTGGCCTTTTTATTCGTTCCATCCCTTGCAGCCATTCCCGCCGCAGCCAAAACGGTGACGTTCAGGCACACGGGCGCCCCCTTTCCCATCAATCTTCCCAATAACTGGCGCGTCAAGGATATCGAGCGTGGCATCGAGATCACCAGCAATGACAGGGAGGTTTCGCTGTTTGTCGAAGCGATCGACACCAGCAGCGTCGACGCCGTCGTGAATGGCTATTTCAATTATTTCAGGCGGCAGGGCGTGAAGATGCGCCAACCCATAAGCCAAAAGAAAGACGTGATCGGCGGAGTCGATGTGGTCTTGATGGATGTTCCTGCATTCCATAATGGGGCCACGAGCATCATCCGCCTGATGATCACCAATCCCCGGCCCCAGGAGCGCAAGGGCCTGTTCATTGGCTATTGGGCCTCGCTCAAGGGGGACCGCAAACACGACGAGACCGTGACGGACATCATCATGGATCTGCTGCGCCCCTGAGCCAATAAAAAAGGCGGCCATTGCGGGCCGCCTTTTCAAATTGAAAATTAGTCGAATCAGAGCTTTTCGACCTGACCGAATTCCAGCTCGACAGGGGTGGCCCTGCCGAAGATCGACACCGCGACCTTGACGCGCGAGCGACCCTCGTCGATCTCCTCGATGAGGCCTTCGAAGGAGGCGAAGGGACCGTCTGTGACGCGCACTTTCTCACCGATCTCGAACATGATCGAGGCCTTGGGATGCTCGACGCCTTCGGCGACCTGCCCCTTGATCCGGTCGGCCTCGGCTTCGGAAATAGCCATCGGCTTGTTGTCGGCGCCGAGGAAGCCCGTCACTTTGGCTGTATTCTTGATCAGATGATAAACATCATCCGTGAGGTCGCATTTCACGAGCACATAGCCCGGGAAGAACTTGCGCTCTGTATTGATCTTGCGGCCGCGACGCACCTCGATGACGTGCTCGGTGGGGACAAGGATTTCCTCGAACTTATCAGCAAGGTTTCGTTGAGCTGCCGATTCGCGAATGGAGCCCGCGACCTTGTTCTCGAAATTCGAATAAGCGTGGACGATATACCAGCGCATCGCCATGATTCAGCCCCCTCGGTCAGCGCACGAGTGAAAGAAGGAAAGTCACGATCATGCGAAGGCCCTGATCGACTGACACGAAGAAAATGCTCGCAAGGATAACCATAACGATGACGAGCGCCGTCGTTATGAGAGTCTCGCGACGGGTCGGCCAGGTCACCTTGCTGGCCTCGGCGCGAACCTGCTGGAGGAATTCAAAAGGATTGGCCATCGCTCGTCCCGATTGCGCTGAGCCCGTCCGGATTTTCCGGCGCAAGCGTCCCGCCCAAAAAAGTCGCGGCGCGGGACCGTTAGGTCGCGCGCCACTCGTGAAATGGGTTATAGACGGAGCAAGACACCCGCGGCAAGGGCTTTTTCGCGCCCCCGTTGAACGCTCGGGCGGTTCTGTCTTTTCCGCAACGGCAGGATCGCGAAAGTCTTCCAGCTCAAAGACCGCACCGCCATGCGCCCGCTGACTGCATAAAAGAAAAGGCCCCGTTAAGGGGCCTTTATTTGCAGAAATGGCAGGGGCTGAGGGATTCGAACTCTCGACCTGCGGTTTTGGAGACCGCCGCTCTAACCAGCTGAGCTAAGCCCCTAGCTCTCTGACGGGGCGCGAACCCCGTGGTGGTTCTCTTGCCAAAGCCGCGCAGGGATTGCAAGCGTGAATCGTGCGGCGGGCGCAAAGATCGATAGCGCACGCCTCAAAGAACGGATGTCAGATCGGCTCGATCCACACGGCGGTGCCATAGGCCAGCACTTCGGTGATCCCTTCCATAATCTCATTGGCGTCGTAGCGCATGCCCACAATCGCATTGGCGCCGCCCTCGCGTGCGTGCTGGCACAGTAGGTCGAAGGCTTCCTGCCGGGCGGTCTCAGCCAGATGCACATAGGCCGATAACTGGCCTCCGAAGATCGACTGTATATTGCCCAGCATCTTCCCCAGCACGGAGCGCGAGCGCACCGTCACGCCCCGCACGACGCCCATGTGGCGGACCACTCGATAGCCTACGACGTCATTGGTGGTGGAAACAATCATGCGAGCCTCGCAAACGATCCAGCAAAGCTCAAGCATAGCGCTATCCGAACCATAAAAAAGGGACGCCACGGAGCGTCCCTTTAAATTTCAGGAGAACTCTAAAGCTTACTCGATGATGGAGGCGACGACGCCGGCTCCGACCGTGCGGCCACCCTCGCGGATAGCGAAGCGCAGCTTCTCTTCCATCGCGATCGGAACGATCAGCGCGACTTCCATCGTCACGTTGTCGCCGGGCATCACCATCTCGACACCCTCAGGGAGCGTCACGATGCCGGTCACATCCGTCGTGCGGAAGTAGAACTGCGGACGATAGTTCGTGAAGAACGGCGTATGACGACCACCCTCATCCTTCGTCAGGATGTAGGCCTCGGCCTTGAACTTCGTGTGCGGCTTCACGGAACCGGGCTTGCACAGCACCTGGCCGCGCTCCACGTCCTCGCGCTTGGTGCCACGCAGCAAGCAGCCAACGTTGTCGCCAGCCTGCCCCGAGTCGAGCAACTTGCGGAACATTTCAACGCCGGTCACAGTCGTCTTAACCGTCGCCTTCAGGCCAACGATCTCAATTTCTTCGCCGACCTTCACGATGCCGCGCTCGATGCGGCCCGTCACCACGGTGCCACGACCAGAGATCGAGAACACGTCTTCAACCGGCATCAGGAAGGGCTGGTCGACCGGACGCTCGGGCTGCGGGATATAGGCGTCGACAGTGGCCATCAGCTTGATGATCGCGTCGTGGCCAATCTCGGGGCTGCGGCCTTCCAGAGCGCACAGAGCCGAGCCCTGAGTGATCGGAATGTCGTCGCCGGGGAAATCGTACTTCGAAAGAAGCTCGCGAACTTCGAGCTCAACGAGCTCAAGCAGCTCGGGATCGTCGACCATGTCGACCTTGTTCATGAACACGACGAGCGCGGGAACGCCGACCTGACGAGCGAGCAGAATGTGCTCACGGGTCTGGGGCATCGGGCCGTCAGCGGCGGACACGACCAGGATCGCGCCGTCCATCTGCGCCGCGCCGGTGATCATGTTCTTCACATAATCGGCGTGGCCAGGGCAATCGACATGCGCGTAATGGCGGGCGGCGGTCTCGTATTCGACATGCGCGGTCGAAATGGTGATGCCACGGGCCTTCTCTTCCGGCGCCTTGTCGATCTGATCGTAAGCCGTGTAGGTCGCCCCGCCCGTCTCAGCCAGAATCTTCGTGATCGCCGCCGTCAGGGACGTCTTGCCATGGTCAACGTGACCAATCGTTCCAATGTTGCAGTGCGGCTTGTTACGGTTGAATTTTTCCTTGGCCATGG
>CANBVC010000034.1 GCA_947372795.1 Beijerinckiaceae bacterium | reverse complement strand
GTGTCGCGGAAATAGCTGCGGCCGAAATCGAAGGTGACATAGTTTTTCAGCATCAGCAGGAAGCGTTCAGCGGGCGGCTTGTCGAAGCCGAATTGCTTTTCCAGCTCCTCGATGAATTTTGGATCAAGCCCCTGCGATCCGCGATAGCGCGTGTCTGCGGTCTGCGCCTGCAGGCTTGAGCCAAGATCATTTGCGCCAGCGCCAATGCGCCCCGATGCGCTCTGGTCGAGACCCTGCAATTGCGCGAGCACGCGCTCCACAGGTCCACCCGGCGCGAATTGCACGATGACGAAAGAGATCAGCAGAATGCCGAGGATCGTCGGGATCATCAGGAGAAGACGGCGGGCGATATAAGCAGCCATGTGGTGTCAGCCCTGCATGCCGATGTGTTTCGCCTTGTCCGCATCCCACCACCAGGTGGCGGGCGCCCCGGTGCCGAATTTCGGCGTCTGCGCGGGGCGGGAGAAGACATCCCAGTAAGCGATGCGCGCCTTGCCAGAATACCACATGGGCACCCAGTAACGGCCCGCGCGCAGCACGCGGTCGAGGGCGCGGCAGGCGATGGTGAGATCAGCGCGATTGTCCGCGCGCGCGATGCGGTCGAGCAGGGCGTCGATGGCAGGGTTGGAAATTCCCGCGATGTTGCGCGAGCCCGGCGTGCTGGCTGCCTGCGAGGAATAGGAATTCTTGAGTTCGATCCCCGGCGTCGTCGAGCCGCCCATGGCGAAGCTCGTCATGTCGAAATCGAAATTATCGAAGCGCCGCTTGTATTGCACCGTATCGACGGAGCGAATCTTAGCATCGATTCCCAGCCGCTTCAGATTGGCTATGAAGGGCTCGGTATGGGGCTGCAGCACCGTCGATGAATCCAGAAACTCGATGGTGAAGGGCTTGCCATCGGGCAGTTTCAACTGATTGCCATCGCGCTTGCAGCCAGCCGCGCGCAAGAGTTCATCGGCCTTGCGCAGCAGCGTACGGTCGGAGCCCGAGCCATCGGAGACCGGCGGCAGCCAGGGATCTTCGAAAACGTCGTTTGAAAGCTGACCGCGGAATGGCTCCAGCAGCGCAAGTTCCTCGGCGCCGGGCTTACCGACAGCTTTCATGTCGGAATTGTCGAAATAGGAGGTCAGCCGATTATAGGCCGAATACATGATGTTCTTGTTGGTCCATTCGAAATCGAAGCAATAGTTGATCGCCTCGCGAATGCGCGCGTCTTTGAATTGCGGACGACGCAGATTGAAGTGCCAACCTTGCGTGCCGGTGGACGACCCGCTCGGCAATTCCTCGCGCTTCACGCGGCCATCGGCGACGGCGGGAAAGCCATACTGCGTCGCCCAGAAGCGCGCGGTATATTCCTCGTGATAGTTGAGCTTGCCGGATTTGAAATCCTCGAAGGCGATCTGGCGCTCGCGGTAATATTCCCAGCGCACTCTGTCGAAATTGTTCACCCCGACATTCACGGGAAGATCCGCCGCCCAATAGTCTTTCACGCGCTCATATTCGACAAAGCGACCCTGTTCGAAACGCGACACCTTGTAGGGGCCAGAGCCCAGCGGCGGCTCAAGGCTTGAGGCTTCGAAGTCGCGGTTGGCGTAATATTTGGCGGAGAAGATCGGCATGCCCGCGACGATGAGGTGAAGGTCGCGGCTGCGCGTGGGCGCGAAGTTTACGCGCGCCACATCGTCGCCCTCGGCTTCAGCGCCGATCATATCGGCCAGAATGCTGCGGTAGATGGGATGGCCCTTAGTCTTCAGTGCATTCAGCGAGAAGGCGACATCTTTCGCGGTGATGCGTGTGCCGTCGTGAAAGCGCGCCTGCGGGCGCAGCTCGAAGCGATAGGTTAGCTTGTCGGCGCTGATGCGCACCGCTTGCGCCACAAGGCCGTAAAGCGCGTTGGGCTCATCGGCGCTGCCAGCCATGAGACTGTCGAAGGTCGCCTCTACGCCCGCCGCGCCATCGCCCTTGAAGACATAGATATTGAATGTGTCGAAGGTCTCGAAATTCTGGTTGCCGGAGGTGTTTTTGATCTGGACGGTGAGCGTCCCGCCCTTGGGCGCCCCAGGGTTCACATAGGCGAAATGTTTGAAATCGGCGGGTTGCTGCAATTCGCCGAAGGTGGAGAGCCCGGGGGAGCGAATTTCAGCATCCTGCGCGCGCGCATGGCGCAGGCCCGGCAGCGCAAGGGCCCCAAGGCTTGCGGAGGCGTTCAACAGGCGGCGGCGGGTCAAGGCCATAGGCGGACGGTCTCCTGCAGTGGCGTCTCACGCCACTGATTCGCGAGGATTATGTCGCTTTTTCGGTGTCCCGCCACCCGGCTTTGCGGTGGCGCCCGCTTCACATGCCGCCGAGCACTTCTGCGACGTTGAAAATGTCCTTGTCGCCGCGTCCGCACAGATTCATCACCATCAGGTGATCCTTGGGTTTCTGTGCAGCGAGCTCGCCCACCTTGGCCAGCGCATGGGCGGGCTCAAGGGCGGGGATGATCCCTTCGAGGCGACAGCAGAGCTGGAAGGCGTCGAGCGCCTCCTTGTCGGTGGCCGAAAGATATTTGACGCGGCCGATATCGCGCAGCCAGGCGTGTTCGGGGCCGATGCCGGGATAATCGAGGCCAGCGGAGATCGAGTGTCCCTCGAGGATCTGGCCGTCATCGTCCATCAAGAGATAGGTGCGGTTGCCGTGCAGCACGCCGGGCTTGCCGCCAGCCAGCGAGGCCGCATGGCCATTGGGCTCGGACAGGCCATGGCCAGCCGCCTCGACGCCGAAAATTTCGACGCCGGGATCATCTAGGAAGGGATGGAAGAGGCCGATGGCGTTGGAGCCACCACCGATTGCCGCGACCAGCGAATCGGGAAGGCGTCCCTCGGCGTCCATCATCTGCGTGCGCACTTCATTGCCGATCACAGACTGGAAGTCGCGCACCATGGCTGGATAGGGGTGCGGCCCGGCGGCGGTGCCGATGCAGTAGAAGGTCGAGTCGACATTGGTGACCCAATCGCGCAGCGCCTCGTTCATGGCGTCCTTGAGCGTGCGCGCGCCCGATTGCACGGGCACGACCGTCGCGCCCAGCATTTTCATGCGGAAGACGTTGGGCTTCTGACGCTCCACATCGACCGCGCCCATGTAGACGATACATTCGAGGCCATATTTCGCGCAGGCTGTTGCGGTGGCGACTCCATGCTGGCCCGCGCCCGTTTCCGCGATGATGCGCTTCTTGCCCATGCGCATGGCGAGCAGAATCTGGCCGAGCACATTGTTGATCTTATGCGCGCCCGTATGGTTCAGCTCGTCGCGCTTGAAGTAGATTTTCGCCCCGCCGAAATGCTCGGTCATGCGCTGCGCATAATAGAGCGGCGAGGGGCGGCCGACGTAATGGATCGCGAGGTGATCGAGTTCGGCCTGATAGGCGGGATCGGCCTTGGCGGCCTCATAGGCCTTTTCGAGATCCAGCACGAGCGGCATCAAGGTTTCGGCGACGAAGCGCCCGCCGAAAATGCCGAAATGGCCCGACTCATCGGGGCCGGTGCGGAAGGAATTGGGGTTATCCTGCAACAAGGCGCGAACTCCTGAAGTTCATTTCTTTTAGGCGCTCTCGCGCATAGAACCAAGGGGCGCCGCGAGACGAGCCTCAGCCGCCCGGGCGCGGGCCATGAAGGTCTCGATCAGGGCGCTGTCCTTGACGCCGGGGCTGCTTTCAACCCCTGACGAAACATCGATTCCCGGTGGGCGCGTGGCCATGATGGCCGCCTCGACAGTCTCGCAGTTAAGCCCGCCCGAAAGCATCCAGGGCCGGTGAAAGTCGCGGTTGGCGAGCAGGCTCCAGTCAAAGGCGTGGCCATTGCCGCCAGGGCGCGTCGCGTCCTTGGGCGGCTTAGCGTCGAAGAGCATCTGGTCGGCGACCTCTTCATAGACGCTGAGCGCAGCGAAATCCGCCTCGACGCTCACGCCAAGGGCTTTCATCACGGGCAGGCCGAAGCGGGCGCGAAGCTGGGCCACGCGCTGCGGCGTCTCGCGTCCATGGAGTTGCAGAATGTCAGGCTTCAGCGCGGCGACGACTTCGTCGAGATAGTCATCCGTGGCGTCGACGCTGAGCGCCACCTTGAGGGCGCGGGCTCCGGCGATGGCGCAAAGCGCGCGGGCGCTGGTGGTCTCGATATGGCGGGGGCTTGGCGGGAAAAAGACGAATCCCACCATCTCCACCCCTGCGTCGAGGGCGGTTTCAAGGGTTGCGGGGGTCGAAAGACCGCAGATCTTGATGGTGAGAGGCGCGCTCATGTCAGTCATATAAGCCCTTGCGACGCGCCCCGCCACAGAATTGGGCCGCTGGTTCAGAAGGTGCGACCACCCGGCGCAGGCAGGCTCGAGATATTACGCATACGGTCGGCCTCGGCGCGCAGATGTTCCACATCGGCGCGCGCATCCCTCAAGGCGCGGCGGTGGCGCCCCTGCGTGAACCAGGTTGCGACGCCCCCCGCCACGACGCCCAGCATGACACAGGCGAACATGACGAAGAAGAGCGGCGTCTGAACGAGCTGGTCTGGGGCGCCAATGCCGAATGGGTCCAGCACGACGGGGACCGCCTGCCGGTTCACGATGGCGAATGCGACGATGAGCACGGCGATCGGTGAGAGGATCAGCCACTTCAGAAATGTTTTCATCGCACGCTCCGGCTGGCGCGCCAGCCCCGATCCGCTCAGCCCAGTGGCTGTTCGTTCAGGCGCTCGCGCAGTTCCTTGCCCGTCTT
The DNA here is from genome assembly GCA_947372795.1 of Beijerinckiaceae bacterium. Taxonomy (GTDB): domain Bacteria; phylum Pseudomonadota; class Alphaproteobacteria; order Rhizobiales; family Beijerinckiaceae; genus Terripilifer. The sequence continues at coordinate 14,461 of CANBVC010000034.1, read as the reverse complement.
GAAGAAGGGGACCGACTTCTCATCCACCGACACATCGGCTCCGGTGCGAGGATTTCTACCTTGCCGCGCATCGCGCCGCTTGACTGCGAAGGCGCCGAAGCCACGCAACTCAACGCGGTCGCCGCGCGAAAGAGCTCCGGTGACCTCGTCGAGAATGGCGTTTACAATGTTTTCGACGTCGCGAAGATAAAGATGCGGATTGTTTTCCGCAATGCGCTGGACGAGTTCAGATTTAATCATTTCGGGATGATCCGTATTGCGCCAAATAGGCCACTTCAACAATCAATTGACAAAGTCAGCATGCCAAATGCTCAGCAGGCCGTCAAGAAACCACCCCTCCTGAGAGGCCTGCAACTTACGTAAGGAAAGGGCTGGACCATCGAGACCGACGAGGGCCGCGCTTTCCGCCGCCATGCCCAGAAGGCCGAGGCGGTCGAGGGACTGGCGGCGTCTCCAGTCGCGTATGGGAAGGTTCTTGCGCAGATGCTTTTCCTCTTCGAGCCAGGTCACCGCATCCTGCTCGGAGCCCAAGGCGTCGACGAGTTTGAGGGGCAGCGCCTGACGCCCGGTGAACACGCGCCCGTCGGACACCTGATCAAGCGCCTCGCCATTTATATTGCGGCGCTCGCTCACGAGATTCTTGAACCAGCTGTATGAATCGCTCACCAGCGCGGCGATGGCGGCGCGCGCTTCAGGCGTGGTCGGCTCAAAGCCGTTTGGCGCGGCCTTGAGGGGCGAGGACTTCACCTCCTCCATCTTCACGCCGACGGTGTCGAGCAATTTCGAGACATTGGGAAACTGGAAGAGGACTCCGATGGAGCCCACCAGCGAGTTGCCCTGGGCGATGATGCGGTCTGCGCCCATGGCGGCGATATAGCCGCCTGACGCGGCCATGCCGCCAACCACAGCGACCACCGGCTTCTTTTCAGAGAGCTTGCGGATGTGCTGATAAAGTTGCTCGGCGCCTGTCGTCGTGCCGCCCGGACTTTCGATGGAGAGGATCACGCCCGCGGCATGGGATTTCGCGACGTCGTCGAAAAGCTTCAGGGTTTCACGGTCGTCCCTGATGATTCCATCGATCGAGATGCGCGCGATATGGGGCTGCAGGCGCGAGGGGCTGGAGGCGCCGATCAGGCGCCACGCGAGCGCGCCGGCCGCCACGATCAAAAAGGCGAAGGCGGCGACGCGCCAAAAGGTCACCTTGCGGCGCAAATTGCGTCGGTCGAGGAGATAGTCGGATGTCTGTTCCGGCCCAGCCATTGCGGCCCCGTTCATAGGTGATTGGAAACGGTGGAGAGCCTACGCCCGCATGGGGTCGCGGGCAATGCTGATGGGCAAAAGAAAAGGCCCGCACCAATGGCGCGGGCCCCTGTTCTCAGACGGTGTGGCCGTTAGGCCGCGATCCGCTTAGTCCTTCTTGTCGCCGCGGGCCTTGAGAGCCGCGCCAAGGATGTCGCCAAGCGAGGCGCCGGAATCAGCCGAGCCGTATTGGGCGATGGCTTCCTTTTCCTCGGCCATTTCGAGAGCCTTGATCGACACCGAGACCTTGCGGGCCTTGCGGTCGAACACGGTGATGCGGCCGTCGATCTTCTCACCAACAGCGAAGCGCTCGGGACGCTGGTCCGCACGGTCGCGGGCGAGCTCGTTGCGCTTGATGAAGGCGGTCATATCGGTGCCGACGATGGTCACCTCGAGGCCGCCTTCCTTCACTTCGGTGATTTCGCAGGTCACGACTGCGTTCTTGCGCAGGTCAGCTTCACCTTCGACCTTCTGGGCGAAGGGGTCGCCGCCGAGCTGCTTGATGCCCAGCGAGATGCGCTCCTTCTCGACGTCGACGTCGAGAACCTGCGCCTTGACCATGTCACCCTTCTTGTACTCTTCGATGACCTGCTCGCCCGGACGCTTCCAGTCGAGATCGGACAGATGGACCATGCCGTCCACGTCGCCATCGAGGCCGATGAAGAGGCCGAATTCGGTCTTGTTCTTGACCTCGCCCTCGACTTCGGTGCCCATGGGGTGCTTCTCGGCGAAGGCTTCCCAGGGGTTCTGAAGGGTCTGCTTGAGGCCGAGCGAAATGCGGCGCTTGACCGAATCCACTTCGAGAACCTGCACGTCCACTTCCTGGCTCGTCGAGACGATCTTGCCGGGATGGACGTTCTTCTTCGTCCAGGACATTTCGGAAACGTGGATCAGGCCTTCGATGCCCGGCTCCAGCTCGACGAACGCGCCGTAGTCGGTGATGTTGGTCACGCGGCCATGCAGACGGGCGTTGAGCGGATACTTGGCCTCGATGCCCTGCCACGGATCTTCGAGCAGCTGCTTCATGCCGAGCGAGATGCGGTGCGTCTCGTGGTTGATCTTGATGATCTTCACGCGCACGGACTGGCCGATGTTGAGCACTTCGGTCGGGTGGTTCACGCGACGCCATGCGATGTCGGTGACATGCAGGAGGCCGTCGATGCCGCCCAGATCCACGAATGCGCCGTAATCGGTGATGTTCTTGACCACGCCCTCAATGACCTGACCTTCTTCGAGGTTGGCCACGATCTCGTGACGCTGCTCGGCGCGGCTCTCTTCGAGGACCGTGCGGCGCGAAACGACGATATTGCCACGGCGACGATCCATCTTGAGGATCTCGAAGGGCTGCGGCACGCCCATGAGGGGGCTGACGTCGCGGATGGGGCGAATGTCGACCTGGCTGCGCGGCAGGAAGGCCACGGCGCCGTCGAGATCGACGGTGAAGCCGCCCTTGACCTGATTGAAGATGACGCCGTCGACCTTTTCCTTGGCCTCGAACGCCTTTTCGAGCTTGACCCAGCTCTCTTCGCGGCGAGCCTTGTCGCGCGAGATGACGGCCTCGCCGAGCGCATTCTCGACGCGCTCCAGATAAACCTCGACCTCATCGCCGACCTTCAGGACGATATCACGGTTGGGGCCTGCGAATTCCTTGAGGGCGATGCGGCCTTCGGTCTTCAGACCGATGTCGATGACGGCGACGTCCTTTTCAATCGCGACGACGATTCCCTTTACGACCGAGCCTTCATAGGCCTCGTTCTCGGAAAAGCTCGCGTCGAGCATAGCAGCAAAATCATCGCGCGAAGGCGAGAAGCTGGACATAGAAGATGACATTGGGACTCCTGAGCGCCCTGGTCGGGCATGCGCCGGCGGTTTGAGTGATCCTCGCCCCATTCCGCTGGCGCTCGTCACGTTGGACGGAGCCCCGCCTTGCGGCGGGCCGGCGCAGACCGGCGTTCAGAAGCATCGCCCGCGACGGGTAGCCGCAGGCGGCGCAGTCTTATCAGGCGTGCAGGGCGACCACAAGCGGTTCCGCTGATTTCACGGCTTCAGGCTGGCGATATAGGCGGCCAGAGCAATCATGCCGGACGGCGCGGTGATAATTGTGACGATCAAGCGGGTGCTTGAGGACAGTTTCACCGCCCATTGCCTTTCGGCCAGACCCTGAGATGATGGCTCCCCGCGCCGTGAAGCCTCAGGCATGAGGTCGCGGCTCATAAAAGCCCCCTTGGGAGAACACCCTTGAAGCAGCCGCCATTCCGCGCCGAACATATCGGCAGTCTCCTTCGCCCCGCCGGGCTTCTGGAGCTGCGTCGCAAACATCGTTTCGGGCAGGTCAGCGACGAGGCCTTGCGTCAGGCGGAAGATGCCGCGATCGGGGAGGCGGTGGCGCTTCAGGAACGGGTCGGTCTGCGCTTTGTCACAGACGGCGAATTCCGCCGCCATTCCTACCACAGCTTCTTTTTCTCCCAGCTCGGCGACATACAGCCGGACTGGGTGCCGTCCGACCAGCAGGGAACGGCGGCGGTTCCGCGCCGTGGCGTGCAGCCGCAGGCCCGCATCCGCTCGCGCCTGCAATGGACGAAGCCGATCCATGTTGATGACTTCAAGTTCCTGCAGTCGAAAACGAAACTCACCCCCAAGATCACCATTCCCGGCCCCTGCGCGCTGCATTTCCGGGGCGGCGACAAGGCGGTTCTCGCCAGCGCCTACAAGGACATGGACACGTTCTGGGCTGATACTGTCGATGCTTTCGCCAAGGAACTGAAAGCCCTCGCGGATGCCGGCTGCACCTATGTGCAGATCGACGAGACCGCTTTCGCCAAATTCGGCGACCCCCATGTGCAGGAGGAACTCGCTGCGCGGGGCGATGACTGGTCGGCCCTGATCGATCACTATATCCAGGTCACCAATCAGGTTCTGCGCGCGGCACCCAAGATGAGCATCGGCATGCATCTGTGCCGTGGCAATCGTGCCGGCCAGTTCCACTCCGAGGGCAGCTATGATTCGGTCGCCGACCGGCTCTTCAACGCGCTCGAAATCCCCTTCTACTATCTTGAATATGATTCAGAGCGGGCCGGTGGTTTCGAGCCGCTACGATTCGTGCCGAAGGAAAAGACCGTCGTGCTGGGTCTGGTCTCGACCAAGGCGGGCGCCCTTGAAGACAAGGACATGTTGAAGCGCCGCGTCGCCGACGCCACCGCCTTCGTCGATCTTGATCGGCTCGCCATCAGTCCCCAATGCGGCTTCGCCAGCGTGGAGGAAGGCAATCCGGTCACGCCGGAAGAGCAGGAAGCTAAGCTGCGCCTCGTCGTGGAGACGGCGCGCGAAATCTGGAACGACGTCTGAACTCAATCGGGGGGAGAAGCCCATGAAAATCGAGAAAATTCCCTATTCCGCCGGCGCAGTGAACTGCGAGGGCGTGCTCGTTTATGACGAGGCGGGTCTCAACCTGCCCCTGCTCCTCATGGCTCCCAACTGGGCGGGCGTCACGGAAAAGTCCATCGAGGGCGCCGTGGGGCTGGCGAAAGAGGGCTATGTGGTCTTCCTCGCCGATATGTATGGCCTGACGGGGCGCCCGACGGGGCAGGAAGTCCCTATGGAGTTCCTCGGCCCGCTGATCAAGCAGCCGCAGGAAACCCGCGCGCGCATCAACGCCGCCCTTGAGGCCATGACCAGCGCCGCGAAGGCGCGGGGCATTGGCGATCCCTCCCGGCGCGCAGCCTTCGGCTATTGCTTCGGCGGTTCGAACGTCCTCGATCTCGCCCGCTCCGGCGCGGATGTGGCGGCGGTGGTGAGCTTCCATGGCAATCTGCGTACGGGCTTGCCTGCGGAGTCGGGGGCCGTGAAGGCCAAGGTTTTGGCGGTCCATGGCGCCGATGACCCGATCGCGCCCAAGGGTGACCGGGATGCGCTTGAGGATGAGATGCGCAAGGCTGGCGCGAACTGGACGATCCTGGCCTTCGGCGGGGTCTTCCACAGCTTCACTGACCCCTCAGCCAACCGCCCCCCGTCCTCGCAATATTCCGCTCACGCCAGCGGCTACGGCTATGCGCTGGCCCATGCGCTGATTGCGGACGCGTTTGCAGGGAAGGTCTAGGCCCTCAATCCCGCCTTTTCCGCCACGATGTCGAGCGCCGCCTTCAAGGCGGCCTCGATGTCGAGGTGGGTGGTGTCGAGCAGGACGGCGTCCGCCGCCGCAACGAGCGGCGCTGAGGAGCGGTGGCTGTCGCGTTCGTCGCGCTTGCGGATATCGTCAAGCACGGCGGCGTAATCGACCTTCTCCCCGCGCTTCGCCAGTTCAATGGCGCGTCGGTTGGCGCGGGTCTCAGGGCTCGCGGTGACGAAGATCTTCACCTGCGCCTGCGGGCAGATCACCGTCCCGATGTCGCGCCCGTCGAGGACGGCGCCTTCAGGGCGGGTGGCGAAGGCCTGCTGCATGTCGAACAGGGCTGCGCGCACGGCGGGGATGGCGGCGACGACAGAGGCCGCCTCGCCCATTTCGCGCCCACGCAAGTGCTCTTCATCGAAATCCATCAGGGCGAGACCGCGTGCGGCCTCCTCGGCTCGCCGCTCGTTATCGAGCCGCTCGCCTGCGTCCATGAGGGAGCGGGCGGTGGCGCGATAGAGCAGGCCCGTATCGAGATGGGGCAGGTCGAAATGGGCTGCGAGCCGACGCGCCAGCGTTCCCTTGCCCGAGGCGGCGGGCCCATCGAGAGCGATGATCATGGCTTCACCCGAACGTGGCGCCCAGCCGTTCCATGGCCGGGCGGAAGGTGGGGAAGCTGGTGACGATCATATTGGCGTCGTCGACGGTCACGGGTTGGTCGCTTGCGAGCCCCATCACCAGGAAGCTCATGGCGATGCGGTGGTCGAGATGGGTCGCGACTGTGCCGCCGCCGTGTGCGGAGCCCGCGCCCTCCACGATGAGATCGTCGCCTTCGATGCGGTTTTTGACGCCGCAAGCGGTGAGGCCGTCAGCAACCGCCGCGAGGCGATCGGATTCCTTGACCCGCAGCTCGTTGAGCCCGCGCATGCGCGTCTCGCCCTTGGCGAAGGCGGCGGCGACGGCGAGGATCGGATATTCGTCAATCATGGCGGGAGCGCGGGCGGCCGGGATGTCTGCGCCCCTGAGCGCACCATGGCGGACGCGCAGGTTCGCCACATCCTCGCCGCCCTCGATGCGGCGATCGAGAACGGTGATGTCGGCGCCCATCTCCATGAGAGAATCAAGCAGGCCAACCCGCAGCGGGTTCATCATCAGCCCTTCGATGGTCACGTCGGAGCCGGGCACGATCAGCGCCGCCACCAGCGCGAAGGCGGCGGAGGAGGGATCTGCGGGCACGATGACGGGGCGCGGCCGAAGGGTGGGGCGACCTTCCAGGGTGATCTTGCGGCCATGTTCGCCATGGGGTTCGCTGGTGATCTCAGCCCCGAAATAGGCCAGCAGCTTTTCGGTATGGTCGCGAGAGGCCTCAGTCTCGATGACGGTCGTGCGGCCGGGCGAATTGAGGCCAGCAAGCAGAACAGCTGATTTCAGCTGCGCTGAGGGCACGGGGGTGCGGTATTCGATGGGGGTCGGATCGGCGGCGCCTTTCAGCGTGACCGGCACGCGGCCGCCCTCGGCCTCCGACACGACTTGCGCGCCCATGAGGATCAGCGGATCGAGAATGCGACGCATGGGGCGCTTGCGCAAGGAGGCGTCGCCATCGAAGGTGGCGGTGATGGCGTGACCACCAACAACGCCCATCAACAGACGGGTTCCTGTGCCTGCATTGCCGAAATCCAGCACCTCGCGCGGGGTCGCCAGCGTCCCAAGGCCAGCGCCTTCGACGCGCCAATGGCCCGGCCCAAGCCGATCCACCTTCGCGCCGAGCGCGCGGCAGGCATCGGCGGTCCGCAGCACGTCGTCGCCCTCGAGCAGGCCCTCGATCATGGTCTCGCCGACGGCGAGCAGTCCCATGATCAGGGCGCGATGCGAGATCGACTTGTCGCCTGGGGGCCGCAGGCTCCCCGACAGGGCGCCGCAGCGGCGCGCGGTGAGCGGACTGGCCGGGGCGTGGCCGTGACCGTTGGATGGGGGCGCTGATGCGGCGGACACATGTACCTCTTGAGGCTCGCTGACAGGCTGGGTCCTAGCATGGCCCGCAGGCTTCTGTCACGAAACCGTGGGGTCAAAGACCGCCTTCGGCCTGACGACGCATTTTCCCATTTGACAGGCGACGCGCGCCCGACTAACCGGGGCCATCCATCCAGCTTCGCTCGCCGAAGGCCGACGCGAATCCAGTCCATCTGCAGAGGTCCTGACCAGTGGCGAAACCTGAACTCGGCATGAAGCGCCAGTGCCAGAATTGCGGCGCAAAATTCTTTGACCTCTCCCGTGACCCGATCGTGTGTCCGAAGTGCGGAACCACGTTCCAGCCCGTGTCCCTGAGCCGCGCTCCTGCACGCGCCGCCGTCGCCGACGATGATTCGGAAGCGGATGTCGGCAGTGTGGAGCTCGTGTCGCTTGAGGATGCCGACGCCACTGATGAGAAGGCGGTCGTGTCCACCGACGACGATATCGAAATCGAGGACGATGTCGCCGACGAAACCTTCCTAGAAGAGGAAGAGGGCGATGCGGACGATGTCGTCGGCCTGATCGACGGCGATATCGAGGACGACGAGGAGAGTTGATCCCCTCGTTTCCGGGCTGCTGCGGACAGAATGAATGTTTTTTGTCCAGCGGGCTTGTGAAGGGTGTATGTTCAAGCTATACACCCGCCGCAACCTCAAGTCATCGACGCGGTTGCACCGGTCCTTCCCAAAGGATCGTGTATCGGGGCTCTGTTCGCAGGGCTTTGAATAGTGGGGCCATAGCTCAGTTGGGAGAGCGCTTCAATGGCATTGAAGAGGTCGTCGGTTCGATTCCGTCTGGCTCCACCAAAAATACCAGCAAAAACAATGGTTTATGTTTTTGACTGCTGCGGAAAGTAGCATACTCACACCCTATGCTACTTTGCCTGCTGGTTGCTCAATCCCGCTTATCCACATAATCTGTCGCTCACACACTATAGCAGCTTTGCGGGCTGGTGGGGGCGCTGTTGAGATTGCGTGTTGAACACACGGAAACGGACGCTGTGGACGGCGCTGAGGCTGTTTGTGCCAAGTTCCGCACCACCCCAATCACCAGCACCATACAGCAGGTTAAACAGCTGCCGCAGTCAGCCATCCTCTACAAATGCCTAGCCAGCAGCTACTGGCAGTTCCGTGTGTATTTGGACGGGGCTCAACGCAAGCGCAGCACGAAGAAGACGGACTTGTCTGAAGCGCAGCGTGAAGCCAAGCTCATCTACGCCGATATGCTACAGCAGATACACGGTAGTGAGCAGGGAAAACGCAAACTCAGCAGCAAGCGCACACTCCACAAAGTCGCAAGCAGCTTGTGGGAGAAGCAGGCTGTTATGGTGTCACAGGGTGAGCTGAACCCGCAGAAGAACCGCATAGACAAGTATGTGTATGACAAACACATCAAGCCGTTCTTTAGAGATTATGAACTGAAGGACATCAACGCTGACACGCTTGAGCAGTTCAAGATGTATCTGGTGCGCAAGCGTTTGGCTAAATCGTCGCAGAAGAGCTACTTCACCATCATCAGCAAGCTGCTACAGGAGGCGGTGAAGAAGCAGTTCATCCACGCCGTGCCTATGATGCCCCGTGTGCGTGTTGACGATGACCCACGTGGCTATTTTAACAATGGGGAATATTCACGGCTATGGCAGATGGCGAACAAGCTGACTGGCGAAACGCTGCCTGTGTATAAGGATGCTGATGTCGTTGACGACATTGTGAAGAGCGGAGCAAAGCCCTATCGCAATGTCACCATCACCAAAGACGTCTATTTCCTCATTATGTTTATGCGCAACACCTATGTGCGCCCCACAGACATAAAGATACTCAGGCACAGGCACATTTTCCCAGTCACACGTGGCGGCATTGAGTTTTTAGAACTACGCCATCCCAAAACCAAGCGCCACTCCCGCATTATGACCAGCACCGAATATGCGCCTGAGCACTATCGCAACATCTCAGCTGAGCGTGAACGAGAGGGATACGGCAAGAGTGATGACTTCGTCTTTATGCCCCAGCACGCCAATCGTGAGTATGCGCTGAAGGAGCTGACACGACAGTTTGATGCTGTGATGAGGGCTGCGGGACTGAAGATAGACGCCAATGGCAAGAACCGCACTCTCTACAGCCTGCGCCACACAGCCATAGTCACAGGCATACACGCAGGTATCAGCATTGAGACGCTTGCTATGAATGCTAGGACGAGCACGGATATGATTGACAGGTTCTATGGCTCGCACGTGCTCAGCGCATTGGACAAGGGCACGGAGATTGTTGACAGCGTCCACGCTAAGCAGGAGCGGTATGCGGCGAAGAAGGCTGAGAAAGACAAGAAAGAAACCACCTAACCATTGGCGTTGCTATTAAAAGGACGTGGTGGTTCAATCAGTTGACCGATAGGGAGCGCCAAATGAAATCCGTCATCGTGTGGGATATCGAAACCATTCCTGACTTGGAGGGCTATGCTCGGGTCCACAAGCTGGAAGGCAAGACAGACGATGAGATAAGGGCTGCGATGGGTTCGAAATTCCCAAAGCCCATCTACCATTCTATCGTCTGTATCGGTGCCGTCATTGCTGAATATGAAGATGACTATTGGAAAGTGCGTTCAGTCGCTGCTCCGCATGTTGGCACACAGACTGAACGTGAACTGATTAGTAGCTTCCTAGACCAGATTACCGAGTATGAGCCGCAGCTTGTCACATACAATGGCTCTGGTTTTGACCTTCCTGTGCTACGCTATCGTGCCATGCTCCATAAGCTATCAGCGCCAGGTCTCTTCGAACGTCCCTACTTCAACAGATACAGCACGGATGCGTTGGACCTCTGCGATGCTCTGTCATCTTTTGGTTCGTCAACGAAACTGAAGCTGGATGAAGTCTGTCGGATTATGGGCTTGGATGGAAAGCCAAGTGAGATAGATGGCAGCCAAGTGAGTGACTATTATCGTGCTGGTCGCATACAAGACGTGGCGGACTATTGCGTGACCGACGTCATCAACACATACAGGCTTTGGCTACGGCATGAACTGTTTAAGGGTGAGTTGGACGAAGAGGGATTTGAAAAATCAGATGAAGCTATCGTAGTCTGAGCAGACACAAGCTTAGTGAACTCAAAATCATCTCGCACTTCCTAGTTCAAGCTAATATTAAGCAAGACACTTAACGTCATAACCAATCATGAAAAAAGAAGCTTCCAAAGCATGAGCACGCGACGGAAAATCCCCTTCGTAAGCAAAAAGCTTGGGATTCGTTGTAAGAACATCACGAATGACTCGCCCTAAATGCCACTTAGCGCGAGCCCAATCATAAGCGATGTTTCTTTGCCCGTATCGTAAAATGCGAGAACTAGGACAATCAGGAAACAACCATCTAACTGTGCGGCGATCACCCTGTCCGCCAACCGCAGGAAAAAACAATTCCTCAGGAACCGTCGGATTAGTAGTAGTCTCCCGACGATAGATCTCCACGAAACATGCCGCAGTTGCGGCGACCCTGGAGTCGTAAATTGGCAATCCATCATCAGCTAAAAAAGCATGGACCTTTGTCAGCATGGAATTCATCTGCGTGATTTCACCTTCTACGGGTCCACCGACGGAAGCAAGTCGCAGAGCGGATTTGCTCCCTAAAAGGTATTCCTTCAGTCGATTATCAGCCTCTAATTGTCCAAGAAACTTAGAAGCTCCCTTGCTGCTGTCTCTTTCTCCACCCCACTCAAGGATGTGTTTACAGGCCTCCAATACCTCCTTATCGGTTGCTTTTTTTGAAGCGCAAGCGGATCGAATGTCGAGACTGAGGCGACCAATTGAAGCTTTCGTTGAATTCCAATCTTGAGATTGAATATGGCTATTGGATATATCAGTCCAAGAAGTTTTCCATGAATACAGCTTGAGCACCTCTTCGACACCCATGACCTGCTTGTCAATCAGGTTCGAATTTCGAGCTGATTTAGGAATATAAAATTTCACAGGAACTGACTCTAGCTTACCCGCTAGCCATTCAATGAATGAAACATAATTGACGATTGAATTCATGGTCAACTCCTTAGGGTGAAGAACTCAAATAACCTTTACGCCCGATCCATCATCTGAGAGATAAGACCATCCACCAGAGATATAGCCAGCATAATCCATTGAGTTTTCATCTAGCCATTCTTGAACCGCATCTTTCTCTATATCCTCCCGAATCTCAACGGTGAATATTACATTAATCGAAAGAAGAAGCTTTCCATTTTCCTCGCCTACTTTAACAACGGAATTAATTGGATCTAGAAAAAGCTCGAAATCTACAACGTCTTCGAAAAGTTCGTCGGGATCTCCATCACCATTCGACCAGGACCACTCAAATGAAATTGGCGGTAGCGCTGCCACCGCCTCCTCATAGTTGCGTAGTTTCACAAGTGATAAGGCGCTTTCGACTGCTCGTTTTGTAACGGCTTCTTCGATGCTATCGAAGTCGACGACACCCCGTTTAAGGAAAAACTCCAACTGAATCTGTGACATTTCACCGCCGAAATCATGCTTCTGAGAGACCATACCGACTAAATCGGCAGAATTCAAATTCTGCCGAATCTGAGATCATTTTACAAGAACCAGAGCAAATCATTCTGATTTTTTAAGAAAAATATTTCTCACCAGCTCATGCGAGTTGTAACTACTAAAACAACGAAGCCGTCTAATTATCGACAGAAGACGAAATAAAGCAAGCCTTGATTAAGTGAAGCACGTAGGCAATATTTGACGAAGACATGGAGCTATCAATCAGATGGTAATGTTCGGTTGGGCAGGAGAAACGGTTTCAAAAGGGAATTGTCTTCTCGATGTCAAAAATGTGGAACATTGAAGATTAGGGAATTCATGTGATTGGGGCCGTCTAAGACGGTTTGTGAGTTTGCCCCAAAAAGCGAAACAATGCGTAGAAGCCAAAGCTACCTATAGAGTGCCCCTTGCTCTTGACTAGGCGAAGGTTTTTTCGAAGGATGAGAGAAGCTGTGATAGCCTAAAGCCGCGCATAAACTTGGAATTTCTCGAAAAACGGGCAACCAACTGGAAAGGAAAAGACATGTCTGGGAAAGAAGTGTCATCTGAAGCCATCGATTTATCGAATACTGTAGCTCTCAGGCCAGATGTCGAGCCTGAACTGCTTGAGTTAATATTCAGTCGGATTGAAGACGACGAATTAAAATTCAGTATCTGCGAAAACGCAGCATGCCCTGCCTCACTTAGGAAATCGTATTATGATCTTCAAGCTAAGTCGGAAAATGAAGAAACCAGAATAATGTTAGCGTCCGCAGAATTGCTCGACGAGGGTAATCAAGAACTGCTTGCTAGGGACAACAGCGACGAGGTGCGTGCGGCTGTCGCAAAAAACAAATACTTAGTTTTAAGTCTGATGCCCAAATTTCTTGCGGATAAAAATGTAGATGTTCGTCGTGACTTAGCAGCTAATCCAAATTGCTCCCAAGAGGTTCTGCTAATGCTTGCGAAGGACAGCGCGGCGGAGGTTCGGAAAAGCGCCATTGAAAATCTCGGTGTATCGAAGAATTTCCACGGGGCTGATATCAACCAGTTCGTAACAGATCCTGAAGTTTCGGTAAGATGCGTCGCTGCTAAAAGTTTTCAACTGGACTCAGATAACATAAAAATCCTGTTAGCAGATAAAAGCGCAGAGGTAAGAATCGAGCTGGCGAAGAATCCAAATATTCAATGGGATAATTTGGGATCTCTGTTAAAAGATAAAAATCAGTTAGTGCTGGAAAGCCTTCTCGAACGAGCTGACTTTCCTTCGGAAAATACATTGGATGTTTTTCAAAAAATTGTAAAAACTAAAGACAATTTTTTGAGATGGAGAGCACTCGAAAATGCCAAATGCCCAGCCGAAATACTCCAGGAATTTGGAAACGGGAAAGAAGAATCTAACCGAGCGGCGGTCGCTTGTAATGTCTCTATCTCGGAGGCATTAGCACGACAGTTTGCGAAAGAGAAGTCGGCAAAGGTACGCGAAAATATCGGCGGTAATATAGCATGCCCACCTGACATCTTGCTTCAACTCGCCAAAGATCAAGATGAAGATGTTCGACAAGCAGTGGCCTATAATCCTGCGATTAATAATGACATTGCTTTAGAATTAATCGGAGACGAAGAGCGTAACGTGCGGTGGGGACTCAGTAAAAACGAGAACACTCCATTAGGCTTGTTGCCGCAAATCATCAATGATTCCGCACCCGTTGTCAGACAAGGGGTTCTGCGAAATCCAAATATAACCATCGATGTCGTTTATAAGCTAACTGAGGATAGCGTCGAAAGCGTTCGATGCGCAGCATATCGTTCTGCGCTCCTTCCTATGAAATTTTTAGCAGAAAGACTTCGGTCTTTTTTGTGATCCAACATCCACACCCACTCTCTGGTTTTGTAGAATAATTTATGGAGGCTTAAACTCGATTGAGCCTCCATATGATTGAGAGTGTTTACCCTCGTGGGACCTAGGAACGTTTCATGTTTAAGGGAGGACAGTCCCCTATTTCGTATGCTTAGAATGTTTTGTCTATTGATTTTAGGCGCGGACCCTAGTGGCAATGGTTCCAATGTAAATCACTGAGTATCGGATGCGGAGTCAAATGATGTTGCTGGGAATGTGGGATCAAAGCAGTCAGGTTCTTACAATCACTCGTCCTAATGGGCAGCGATTTTCATACAACGGCTCGGCTATCCTTGCTGGTAGCCACAAGGTATTTGGCGTTGAGACAGTAGGGGGTGAGGTCCATGTGTTGACGGGACCAAACACCAATCGCTCCCCAAATCGTAGGGTGATTTTCTCCGACAGTGCTGGCTATAGGGGGAGCAAAGGGCTTTAGCTTCAGGGCTACTGTTGACTCAAGCCAACTCCACCGCAGCCCGTAACTGCTCATCGTTGACGTCAATGTAGCGTTGCGTGGTTGCGATGCTTGAGTGTGCCGCCAATTCAGCCAACACACGCACCCCAATGCCTTTCGCTGCCAAGTTCGTGATGAAGGTGCGGCGTCCGCTGTGGCTTGTGGCGTCAGCGATACCAGCAGCGTC
>CANBVC010000033.1 GCA_947372795.1 Beijerinckiaceae bacterium | reverse complement strand
CCCTTGCGCAGCATCTCAAGCGCAGCGGGATCCGAACCAGCGATCTTGTTGTTTTGAGGATAGACGGTGACGACAAGCGCGCCATTGGTTTCTTTGGCGACCTGGCTCCAGATCTTGACGAGCGCCTCATGCAACGGACTCGCTTCCGGCTGATTATGAAACTGCCTCGCTGTTATGGCGGGCGTAGCCGCATGCGCCAGATTGCTGATAAATGGAGTCGTCAGCGTAGCCGCTGCGCTGGCGCCGCCAAGCAACCGTCGTCGTGTCAAATGCAGAAAAGTCATCGTCTTCCTCATGCCAAATTACTCACTTCATGTGACTTAATGAGCTGTTCTGTCTTAAAAGAGGCGATGATTTTAAATTTTTAAAGTTACGCTCGTAATTTAAACGCAATATTCAGATGGAAGAGCATGATCGCCAACAAGGTTGCATCATGTTGAAATCACTCCTCGGGCTTGGCTGCGTATTAATCGCATGCCTGACAGCTTTCACAGCTATAGCGCAGGCGCCTTCAACCAAAGCGCCCACCCCGGCTTCAGAAGCTGTCACGCGCGCCAAACGCAACGCTTGGACCTTAGGTCTTGAATCGGGCCAGCTGGAAGGTCTGTATCCACGGCTGGCTTCCGACATTCAAAGAGCGCTCGACGATGGCGACAACATGCGCGTTCTGCCCATGCTCGCCTATGGAGCTTCATCGAATCTTGAAGACCTTCTTTATCTGCGCGGCGTAGACGTCGCCTTCACACAATCCGACGTCTTTGAATATTTCCGCACAGAACGGAAGATTCCAAATTTGCAAAGCCGCGTGAACTATATCATGCGCCTTTATAACACCGAGCTTCACGTGCTGGCTGGGCCAGACGTAAAAAGCTATGAAGACCTCCGTGGCAAGAAGGTCAGTTTTGGACCACCCGGAAATTCCGCGACGCTGACGGGTCCAATCATTCTTCAACGGCTCGGCATCGAATATCAGCCACTATTTCTCGACCACACAAGCGGGCTTGAGCAATTAAAGCGCGGTGAGATCGCCGCCATTGTGCGCGTGGTTGGAAAGCCGATCGACCAATTGGCGAAGCTGCCTGCGGGAAGTGGGCTGCACTTCCTCGCCATCCCCGGCATGAAACTGTTCGATGACATTTATACAATCGGCGAACTCGGCAATAAGGACTATCCTACCTTGATCGCGCAGGGTGATAAAGTGGAGACCATTTCCGTACCAACCGTGCTCGCCGCCTATAATTGGCCGAAAGGCAACGACCACTATCGGCGTCTTGAACGTTTCACGCAGCAGATGTTCGCCAAATGGGACAAGTTCCAGACCGAACCATCGTCGCCCAAATGGCGCGAGGTGAATCCCTCCGCAACTGTGCCCGGCTGGACGAGGTTCAGCGCGGCTGAAGAGCTGGTGAAATCCTCTGCTCCCGCAGAAGCGACAGCGCCCGCGCCCGCGCGCAGCGATGAATTCGAGACGTTCGTGGGGCGCAATGCGATCAGCGGCGCACGCACCAAAGCGCAAAAAGAGCAGCTCTTCCGCGACTTCGAAAACTGGCGCTCAAGGCAGGGCGGCGAACGCTAAAACAAAAAAGGCCGGAGTCTTCACTCCGGCCTTACTTGAACGGGCGCCCCTCTATTTTAACGAACGCGCCGTCGGGATATTCTTCACCGGCTTTGGATCAAGGTTGAAGAGCTTCGCAGCGTTGCCGCCGAGGATGTTGCGCTTGGACTGCTCGTTCAAGAAGGGCAGATCATAGATCACGCCCGGCAGATCAAAATCCCAATGCGGATAATCTGACGACCAGACCAACTGCGTCTCCGCATTGATCATCTTGAAAGTCGCTTCAAGGATCGAGGGGTCGTCAGGCATTTCCATCGGCTGCGACGAGAAATACATCTCACGCATATATTCGCTGGGTTTGCGCTTCAGCGCAGGGCAGTCCGACGTGCGCATCTTATAAGAATGGTCGAGACGCTGCATCAGGCTATAGGCCCAGGTGAGCCCGCTTTCGATCCACATGACCTTTAGCTTGGGGAAGCGTTCGGGAAGTCCGTTCACCACCCAATTGGTCATATGCACCATGTTGAACCACATGAAGCCCAACGCATGCACGCCGATAAAGCGGTTCGTCAGCTGCAATGACTGATCGTTCCAGTTATAGGCGGCGTGGAAGGAGATCGGCAGGCCCATCTCTTCGAGCAGGCGATAGGTCTTCATATAGGCGTTGTCATGCACGGGCTTGTAGCGGGGCGCGGTGACCATGAAGCCCTTCACGCCCTTGCGATGACCGAAATCCTTGACCATCTGATAGGTGGCCTCGGGATCATTGAAGGGTAGATAAAGCATCGAGATGATGCGCGGCTCGTGTTCAAGGATCGTATCGCAGAGCCAGCGATTATAGGCCCGCGCCATCGCGACTTCGATCTCCACCTGCGGATGCGTTCCAAGGAACAACATGGGCGTGGGGAAGAGACAGGCGTAATCGACCCCCATGGCGTCCATCCAGCGCAGGGTCGTGGTGATGTCGCGATGTTCCGGCCCTTCGGTCTTTTCATGCCTGCGCAGCCAGTGGCGCGTGATGCGCCCACCGATATCCTGATAGCCTACGGAGCCGCCGAGCATGCTCGAGCGTCCGCCGCGGCTCGCTGATTCCAGCGCCTGCCGTCGGATCACCGGGTTGTCGATGAATTTGAAGATCTCGCCATAGGACTCGCTCTCATAATGGTGCGAATCCACGTCGACGATCAGAAAATCCTTGTAGTTACGCTTGTGCGCCTGTTCGGCGGCCTTGATGAGCGAGTCCGAAGAGGAAAATTCGTCGAAGCGCACTTCGCGGACATTGTCAGGGGTCTTGGCTTTCATGATCCACTCCGCTCAGGCGATGACGAAAACATCGTCGCCGCGTTCGACGACCTCGAATTTGCGCAGGAACTGGCGGCGATCGCCAATGCTCTGGCCGGTCTTGATGTCGTATTCCCAGCCATGCCACGGGCAGACGAAATGCATTTCGCTCTCGTCGAACTCCTGACCTTGATAGGTACGGTCTTCCGCGATGATATCGACGACCTTGGGCATCAGCACACCCTCGCAAGCCGGGCCGCCTGAGTGGAGGCATGTGTTCGAATAAGCGTAAAACCCGCCCTCGTGGTGAAACACGCCGATCTCGCCCCGCTCCGATTGCACAATTCGCCGGTCGCTGGCCTTGAACTCAGATTTCTTGGCGACAAAAATTTCCATCGGCTCCTCTCCTTTTATGTTTCTATCTTTCCACCGCGCACGCGTGAAACGACCGAGCCGCATGATGGTCATAGCCGCTATTGGTCAAGGTGAAGAACAGCGCAGCGGGGGCTAAATCGCCCAAGCAAGCATTGGTTTCCTCCTTGGGCGCAGCTGTGTCGCAGCGTTCCCACGGGACCTCAGCCCCGCAGGGCGCACCCTAAACCAGAGCGTGGCGCGATTCCAGCGCCTCAGAGCCGCTCGGCCAGGAACCGCAGCAGGCGGGGAGCGAAAAGGCCAGAATAGCTGCCCGGCTCGTCTATGGGATCAGTGAGCCAGTAATGCCCTGCGCCCTGCATGACATAGCGCCGCACGAAGTTGCCCGATTGCTTGAGGGCGAGGAAGAAGGCGTCCGTCTGCGCCCGGTCCACCACATCATCCTCCGTGCCGTTCGCAAGCAGCACCGAGACACCGGACGAGGCTTTCACGGCATAGCTCAAGGGCGACCCATCGAAATAGAGCTTGCGGTCCACCGACGGTGGCGCGCCCAGATATTTCTCGGCGATATTGTCGCCCGGCCGGTTCAAGAGGTCATGGTCCCACTGCTGCGCCATATCGAATACGCCATAGACAGGGATCACGGCCTTCACCTTTGCGCTGACGGCTGCGTAGGGATCGTCCTGATAGGACTTGTTGAAGGCGTCGCCGCCCAGAGCGGCGAGGGCGGCGAGATGCGCGCCGGCCGAATCGCCCATGAGAGCGATCCGCTCAGGCTCCACCTTCAGCTCGGCCGCATGGCTGCGCACGAACTGCACGGCGGCCTTCACATCGTAGACCGATTCCGGGAACATTTTCTTGCCGGGCTTCACCAAGCGATAGTCGATGGAGAAGACCACATAGCCGCGCTGGGCGAGCCAGGGCCCCCAGAAGCGATAAGCGCCCTTCGAGCCGCCTTGCCAACCGCCCCCATGCACGGCGACAACGGCGGGATATTTGCCGGCCGCCTTGGGCATCCAGACGTCGCCAAGCAGCGCATCGCCATCGTGACGGCCATATTCAACATTGGCGCGCGTCTCAACTTCGCCCAAAGTTTGGGCGCCCGCCGGCCCGGCGGCCATCATGGCGCATACAAGGCCCGCAACGAATAGTCGCCTGTCCATCAACATTGTTCCCTCTCCCTGCTAGCGTCGCAGTCTATCGCGCAGCGTCATGCTGTCCAGAGCGACATCCAATTGGCTATAAAATAGGCAGTCGCCTATTGAGAACGCTCGAAGATCATGTCTCGTAAGCTTAAAAAAGAGGCGACCCGCTGCAGGCGACGCCAAAGCGCGGGGCCGGCCATCCCTAAGTCTGTGGAATCGCTCATGCGCCGAGTTGGCACACCTGCTGCATAGGGAAGTACGTCCTTTTCAGGATTATCAGCGAATAGCCAAGCCATAGGGCGCGGCAAAACAAATGGGGATGCGTATGCTTTTCTCTCGACGGTCCATGTTGCGCGCCACTAGCGCGATTGTCGGCGGCGCGATTGCGCTCTCTTCTTTCGGCGCTCAGGCGGCCGACACGATCAAGGTGGGTGTTCTCCACTCTCTTTCGGGCACCATGGCCATCAGCGAAACAACGCTGAAAGACGTCATGCTGATGCTCATTGAAGAGCAGAACAAGAAGGGCGGCGTGCTCGGCAAGAAGCTTGAGGCCGTCGTGGTGGATCCTGCCTCCAACTGGCCGCTTTTCGCTGAAAAAGCCCGTGATCTCGTAGCCAAGGAAAAAGTCGCGGCTGTTTTCGGTTGCTGGACCTCTTCCTCGCGCAAGTCCGTACTGCCGGTATTCGAAGAGCTGAATTCGATCCTCTTCTACCCCGTGCAGTATGAAGGCGAAGAATCTCAGCGCAATGTCTTCTATACGGGCGCAGCGCCTAATCAGCAGGCGATTCCCGCCGTCGATTATCTCATGAGCGCCGACGGCGGCTCGGTGAAGCGCTGGGTTCTCGCCGGCACCGACTATGTCTATCCCCGCACGACCAACAAGATTCTGGAAGCCTATCTGAAGTCCAAGGGCGTCAAGGCCGAAGACATCATGATCAACTATACGCCTTTCGGCCATTCCGATTGGCAGACGATCGTCACCGACATCAAGAAGTTCGGCTCCGCTGGCAAAAAGACCGCCGTGGTTTCGACCATCAACGGCGACGCAAACGTGCCTTTCTATAAGGAACTCGGCAACGCAGGTCTCAAGGCCACCGACATTCCGGTCGTCGCCTTCTCAGTCGGCGAAGAAGAACTCGCGGGTCTCGACACCAAGCCCCTCGTCGGCCATCTCGCCGCCTGGAACTATTTCCAGTCGATCGATGATCCCGCCAACAAGGAGTTCATCGCTCAGTGGAAGGCCTACACCAAGAATCCGAAGCGCGTGACCAACGATCCTATGGAAGCCCATGTGATCGGCTTCAACATGTGGATCAAGGCCCTTGAAAAGGCCGGCACCACCGATACGGATGCGGTGATCGACGCGATGGTCGGCATCTCCGTTCCGAACCTGACCGGCGGTTACTCCGCAATGATGCCCAACCACCACATCACCAAGCCCGTGCTGATCGGTGAAATCCAGGGCGATGGCCAGATCAACACCGTCTGGCAGACCTCCGGCACCGTCGTGGCGCAGGAATGGTCTCCCTACCTTGAGGGATCAAAGGACCTGATCTCCGATTGGCGCAAGCCCCTCTCTTGCGGCAACTTCAATGTGAAGACCGGCAAGTGCGGCGGCAAGTCGTGATCTGATCTGATCTTACGAGCATTGGGGAGGCGCGAGCCGCGCCTCCCTTCTTCACCCGAAAGGAGCGAGCGTCATGTCAAAAGCTTCCGAACGCCGCAAAGGCCTCATCGAGGCGCTGGCTTCTCTATCGGGCTGCGCCCTTGTTGTAGTGGCGCTGTATGGCATAAACATTATCATGGCGGCTTCCACGCATGACGTCTTAGCGATGGTCGCCAATTAGATTGCGAGCACGGCTCCGGCCTCGCTCCCCCAAAGGATTAAGAAAATGAGGATGACGCGCTTGATAGGCGCAGCCCTGAGCCGCGCGATGGCAGGGCTTGGCCGCAGTGCCTTTACTGCGACCGTGGCGATAGGCCTGCTCGGCGGCGCCCTTGCGCCCTCAACAGTCCGCGCAGATGCAAGCGATGATGTGGTCGCCAAATTCTCGACCGATCGTTTCCCGGATACCGAAAAAGCCATTCAGGATCTCGCCGCCTCGGGCCTTGCGACTGGCCCCGCCATGCTCGACGCGCTTAACGCGAACCAACTCTATTTCGACCCTGCCAGCAAAGGCGTTTACTTCACAAACGCCGCTGGCGAGCTGATCGTCGCCAGAACAGGCTCCAAGGCTGAAGGGGTGGCGCAGGCGCGCTTGAAGAAAGTGCGGCTGAACAACTCGGTACGCGGCGCAATGCAAGCCGCCCAAGGCGCTCTCAGCCTCATGTCCCCCGATCCCGCCAAGCGTCTTGTCGGAGCGGAATCAGTCTTCAAATCGCGCGATCCCGCCTCGTTGCCCGCTGTTGAGATGGCGCTAAAGGCGGAAAAAGACGCGAAAATCCGCCGCGCATTCGAGCAGGCGCGCGCCGCCGTCATCGCCTCCGACAAGAGCCAGGATGAACTCAACCGCCTTGAGGCGCTCGACTTCATCAAGGAACGCGGCGATCAGGATGCGGCCTCGCTGCTCTCCACCATTTCGGCGGCAAACGACGGCCGCGTGAAAGCGTCCGCCGAAGAGGGCGCTCGCGCCATCCAGTCGCGACTCGCCCTCTGGGCGCATGTGCAAAACATCTGGTACGGTCTGTCGCTGGGTTCCGTGCTGCTGCTCGCAGCCATTGGCCTCGCCATCACCTTCGGCGTCATGGGCGTCATCAACATGGCCCATGGTGAAATGGTCATGCTCGGCGCCTATACAACCTTTGTTGTGCAGGAATGGATCCGCAGCCATAACCCGGCGCTCTTCGATTATTCGCTCTTCATCGCCATTCCCCTCGCATTCGTCTTTACCGGCTTCATCGGCGTGATCATCGAACGGTGCATCATCCGCTTTCTCTATGGCCGGCCGCTTGAAACCCTGCTCGCCACCTTCGGCCTGTCGCTCATGCTTCAACAAGCGGTGCGCAGCATGTTCGGGGCGAACAATCGCGAAGTGGGGGCGCCCGCCTTCATGTCCGGCGCTTTTGAATTCGGGGCCCTCTCCATCACGTCAGGGCGCATGTGGATCATCGTGTTCGCCATCGCCGTCTTCGTCGGGCTCCTTCTCCTGCTGCGCGTAACGCCCTTCGGGCTTCGCATGCGCGCAGTGACGCAGAACCGCCGTATGGCATCGGCCATGGGCGTCGACACCAACCGCGTCGATGCGCTGGCCTTCGGTCTGGGCTCGGGCATCGCGGGCATTGCGGGCGTCGCCCTGTCACAGATCGACAATGTCTCGCCAAACCTCGGCCAGAGCTACATCATCGACAGTTTCATGGTCGTGGTGTTCGGCGGGGTTGGCAATCTCTGGGGCACATTGGTGGCCGCCCTTTCGCTGGGCATCGCCAACAAATTCCTTGAGCCTATCGCTGGCGCCGTCCTCGGCAAGATCCTGCTGCTGGTCTTTATCATCCTGTTCATCCAAAAACGCCCCCGCGGGCTCTTCGCCCTCAAGGGCCGTGCGGTGGAGGCCTGACATGCAACTCGATCTGCAAGGCAAGGCGCCGTTTCTCGACGCAAGAAGCCGCATCTTTCTAGCCGTTCTCGCGGGCGCCGCAACGCTCGTGCCCATTCTCTTTCTGGCGACGCCCGCAAGTTCCTTCCTGCATATGCCGGCCTATCTCGTGGCGCTCTTCGGCAAATATCTTTGCTTTGCGCTGCTCGCCCTCTCGCTTGATCTGGTTTGGGGCTATTGCGGCATTCTCTCGCTGGGCCACGGCGCTTTTTTCTCGCTCGGCGGCTACGCTATGGGCATGTATCTCATGCGCCAGATCGGCACGCGCGGCGTCTACGCCAATCCGATCCTGCCGGACTTCATGGTGTTCTTGAACTGGAAAGAGCTACCCATGACATGGTGGGGCTTCAGCTCTTTCTCCTACGCCATGCTGATGGTGCTGCTTGTTCCGGGCATTCTCGCTTTCTGCTTTGGCTGGTTCGCCTTTCGCTCACGCGTAACGGGCGTTTATCTCTCCATCATCACGCAGGCCATGACCTATGCCCTGCTGCTCGCCTTCTTTCGCAACGACATGGGCTTTGGCGGCAACAACGGCCTGACCGATTTCAAGGATCTGCTCGGCTTCAACGTGCAGGCAGACGGCATGCGCGCGGCGCTCTTCTCCATCTCCGCCATCGCGCTTGGCATCGGCTATCTCATCGCCCGCGCTGTGGTGACGTCTAAATTCGGCAAGGTGCTGATCGCCATCCGCGATGCAGAGTCGCGCACGCGCTTCATTGGTTACCGGGTGGAGACCTACAAGGTCGTCGTCTTCACGCTTTCGGCTATGATGGCGGGTGTGGCGGGCGCGCTTTATGTGCCGCAGGTGGGCATTATCAACCCCAGCGAATTCTCGCCCGCCAATTCCATCGAAGCCGTCATCTGGGTGGCGGTGGGAGGACGCGGCACCTTGGTCGGCGCGGCGCTGGGCGCGGTGCTGGTCAATTTCGCCAAGACCTGGTTCACAGGCGCGCTGCCGGAATTCTGGCTCTTCGCGCTCGGGCTCCTCTTCATTCTCGTCACCCTGTTCCTGCCCAAGGGCATCGTTGGCACGATGAGCGGGCTCACGATCTGGCCGCGGCGCAAGCCGCCGCAGGCCAGACCACAGCCAACCCCTGCGGAGTGACGCCATGAGCCTCGCCAAGGATAATCCCGCCCTCACGTCCTCCGTTCTCTATCTCGACGGCGTCTGCGTCAGCTTCGATGGATACAAGGCCCTGCGCGGCCTCTCGCTGACGCTGGAGCCGGGCGAAATGCGCGCCATCATCGGCCCTAATGGCGCGGGCAAGACCACGATGATGGACGTCATCACGGGCAAGACGCGCCCCGACGAAGGCGAGATCTATTTCAACGGCCTGCACGATCTGACGAAGCTCGATGAACCTTCGATTGCGGAACTGGGCATCGGCCGTAAATTCCAGAAGCCCACCGTCTTCGAAAGCCACACGGTGGAAGACAATATCCTGCTCGCGCTGAAGGCCCCGCGCAGCGCTTTCGCCACGCTCTTTGGCGCAGCGCCCGCCGACGAGCGCGAGCGCATCGACCGGATTCTTGAGACGACACGCCTGAAAGATCACCGCGCACGCATGGCGGCTGATCTCTCCCATGGGCAAAAGCAGTGGCTCGAAATCGGCATGCTGCTCGCGCAGGATCCAAAGCTCCTGCTCGTCGACGAACCTGTCGCAGGCATGACAGATGCCGAGACCGCGCAGACCGCCGAATTGCTGCGCGAAATCGCCAAAGACCATTCGGTCGTGGTCGTCGAGCACGACATGACCTTCGTGCGCGATCTTGGCGTCAAGGTCACCGTCCTGCACGAAGGAGCTGTTCTGGCTGAAGGGCCGCTCGATGTGGTGAGCGCCGATCCGCGCGTCATCGAAGTCTATCTGGGGCGCTGACATGCTAGCGGTTGAATCCATCGATCTCTTCTATGGCGCGGCGCAAGCGCTACGCTCAGTCAGCTTACAGGCGAAACCCGGACGCGTGACCTGCGTGCTGGGCCGCAACGGCGTGGGCAAGACCTCGCTCATGCGCGCCATCATCGGCCATCAGGGCATCGCATCGGGCCGCATCATGTGGGGCGGCGAGGATGTGTCGAAGCTCGCCCCCCACCAGCGCGCGCGCCGCGGCGTCGCCTATGTGCCGCAGGGCCGCGAAATCTTCCCGCTTCTCTCCGTGCGCGAAAATCTGGAAACGGGCTATGCGCCTGTGCCCCGTGCGCAGCGCTTCGTGCCCGACGAAATTTTCGAGCTCTTCCCTGTGCTCAAGGACATGTTGTGGCGGCGCGGCGGCGATCTTTCGGGCGGCCAGCAACAACAACTCGCCATTGGTCGCGCGCTCGTCACAAGGCCGAAGCTTCTGGTTCTTGACGAGCCCACCGAAGGCATCCAGCCCTCGATCATCAAGGACATCGGCAGAGCCATCGATTATCTTCGCTCCAAGGGCGACATGGCGATCGTGCTGGTGGAACAATATTTCGACTTCGCCAGGGATCTCGGCGACGATTTCGTCGTCATGGATCGTGGAGCGGTCGTTCTTGCGGGTGAGAAGGGTTCGGTGGTCGAATCTGAAATGCGCAGCTACATGTCGGTGTGACCTTGAACCATGTCCCCGCCCAGGTTCCCTCTTATGTCCGCGCAGTCGGAGAATTGCGCGCGGACTTCCAATGCGCTGGCGATCGAACCTCCGTCATGAATGTCTTCGAGACTGGTGGTCTGCGCCTACGCTGCCCCCGTGTCGCGCAGGGTTGCGAGGGCGTGCTGATCAACACCGGCGGCGGGGTCGCAGGCGGCGACAAGGCTACTTATGATTTTGACATCGGCCCAGGCGCGCGTCTCACCCTCACCACGCAATCGGCCGAAAAGATCTACCGCGCGCAATCCGATCCCGCGCAAATCGATATCGCCTTACGCATCGGCGCGGATGCGGCGGTCGAATGGCTGCCTCAGGAGACCATTTTGTTCGATGGCGCCCGCCTGCAACGGCGCCTCGACATCGATCTTGAGGAGACAAGCAGCCTCACCCTTCTCGAAAGCGTCGTCTACGGCCGCATGGCCATGGGCGAGGTCGACCTTGCAGGCTCCTTCCGCGACCGCTGGCGTATCAGGCGCAATCGGCGCCTCATCTTCGCCGAGGAAATGCGGATCGACGGCGATATGACGGGCGCTCTGGATCGCCCCGCAGTAGGCGGCGGCGCGCGGGCCAGCGCGATCTTCGTGCATATTGCGCCCGATGGGCCCGCGCGGCTGGACGAGATCCGCGCCAGCCTCGCCAATGCGCCGTGCGAATGGGGCGCAAGCACCTGGAATGGCATGGTGGTCGTTCGCCTTCTGTCGCCCTCGCCCGAAAAGGTGCGGGGTGCTATCACTTCGCTGCTTCAATCTTTCCGCGGGCGCGATGCGCCACGCGTCTGGCAATGATCCGGGACCGCCATGAATCTGACCCCTCGTGAAAAAGACAAGCTGCTGATCGCCATGGCCGCCATTGTGGCGCGCCGCAGGCTGGAGCGCGGCGTCAAGCTCAACCATCCCGAGGCCATCGCGCTCATCACCGATTTCGTCGTCGAAGGCGCGCGCGATGGACGCACCGTGGCGGACTTGATGGAAGCCGGCGCCCATGTGGTGCGGGCCGATCAGGTGATGGATGGCGTCGCCGACATGATCCACGATATCCAGATCGAGGCGACTTTCCCCGATGGAACGAAGCTCGTCACCGTCCATCATCCCATTCGCGGCGCCGCCTCAACGGACAGGCCAGGCGAAGTGATCACGCCCGAGGGCGATATCATCATGAACGAGGGCCGCCCGACCGTGACGGTCACAGTGGCCAATACCGGCGACCGCCCCATTCAGGTGGGCTCGCATTACCATTTCTTCGAAACCAACCCGGCCTTGTCCTTTGACCGGGCGATCACACGCGGCATGCGCCTCGACATTGCGGCGGGAACCGCCGTACGCTTCGAGCCCGGCCAGACGCGCGAGGTGACGCTGGTCGCGCTCGGCGGACGACGCGAAGTCTATGGCTTCCGTCAGGACGTGATGGGCAAGCTCTGAGCGGGAGACAGAACATGAGCAACAAACTTTCCCGCGCCGCTTACGCCGATATGTTCGGCCCCACCAAGGGCGACAAGGTGCGCCTTGCGGACACCGCGCTCTATATCGAGATCGAGAAGGATTTCACCATCCATGGCGAGGAGGTGAAATTCGGCGGCGGCAAGGTCATCAGAGACGGCATGGGCCAGTCGCAGGCGACACGCGCCGATGGGGCCATGGATACGGTCATCACCAATGTGGTCGTGCTTGACCATTGGGGCATAGTGAAGGCCGATGTGGGCCTGCGCGACGGGCGTATCGCCAAGATCGGCAAGGCGGGCAATCCCGAGATCCAGCCGGGCGTCGATGTCCTTATCGGGCCGGGCACGGAGATCATCGCAGGCGAAGGCAAGATCCTCACCGCCGGCGGATTTGACACGCATATTCACTTCATCTGCCCTCAGCAGATCGAAGAGGCGCTCATGTCGGGCGTGACCTCCATGCTGGGCGGCGGCACGGGCCCTGCGACCGGCACCTTCGCCACCACCTGCACACCCGGCCCCTGGCATCTGGCGCGCATGATCGAGGCGGCCGACGCCTTCCCCATGAATATCGGCTTCGCGGGCAAGGGCAATGCGGCCACGCCGCGCGGCCTGGTGGAGCAGATCGAGGGCGGCGCCTGCGCGCTCAAGCTGCATGAGGACTGGGGCACGACGCCCGCCGCCATTGATTGCTGCCTGTCGGTCGCCGACGATCACGACATTCAGGTAATGATCCACACCGACACGCTGAACGAATCCGGCTTCGTCGAAGACACGATCAAGGCCTTCAAGGGCCGCACGATCCACGCCTTCCATACTGAAGGAGCGGGTGGCGGCCATGCGCCTGACATCATCAGCGTGGCGGGGCTTGAGAATGTGCTGCCCTCCTCCACCAATCCCACGCGGCCCTTCACGCGCAACACGCTTGACGAACATCTCGACATGTTGATGGTCTGCCATCACCTCGACCCCTCGATCCCCGAAGATCTCGCCTTCGCAGAAAGCCGCATTCGCAAGGAGACCATCGCGGCCGAAGACATCCTGCATGATCTTGGCGCGCTCTCCATGATGAGCTCGGACTCGCAGGCCATGGGGCGCGTGGGCGAGGTCATCATTCGCACCTGGCAGACCGCCGACAAGATGAAACGCCAGCGCGGGCGCCTGCCCGAAGAGACCGGCGAAAACGACAATGCGCGCGCCAAACGCTATGTCGCCAAATATACGATCAACCCGGCCGTGGCCCATGGCGTATCGCGGCACATCGGCTCCATCGAGCCTGGCAAGCTCGCTGACCTCGTCCTTTGGACGCCCGCCTTCTTTGGCGTGAAGCCCGATCTCATCATCAAGGGCGGCATGATCGCGGCGGCGGCCATGGGCGATCCCAACGCCTCCATCCCCACGCCCCAGCCAGTCCATTATCGGCCCATGTTCGGCGCCTATGGCGGCTCCATCGCATCCACTTCGCTCACCTTCGTGAGCCAACTATCGCTCGACAGGGGCCTTGCGAGCGCCTTGCGCGTCAGCAAGCCCATGGTGGCCGTGCAGAACACGCGCGGCCAGATCTCGAAGAAGAGCATGATCCACAACAGCGCCACCCCCACCATCCACGTTGACCCCGAAACCTATGCGGTCACAGCCGATGGCGTGCTGCTGGTCTGCGAACCTGCCGACGTGCTACCCATGGCGCAGAGGTATTTCTTGTTCTAGAAAGAGGCCTCAATCCGGAGGCTTCATGATCGTCGTCATCGCCCGCGCCAAAATCCGCCCGCAAATGCGGGATGGCTTTCTTGGGGCCGCGGCGATTTGCGTTGAGGCCTCGCGCAAGGAAGCCGGCAATATCGCCTATGACGTCTATGAAAGCGCCACGGAGGCGAACAGCTTCGTCGTTCTGGAGCGCTGGAAGACCCATGAGGAAAACCGCGCCCATCTGCAGAGCGCCCACACGCAGGACTTCCTGCGGGCCATGGCGCAGAGCGTCGCAGAAATGCCCCGGATAGAGGCCATCACCCCCGCCAAGATCGACATGATCGCCTGAGAGACATCCCATGATCCGCGCCAATTTCATCAGCGCCCGAGGCGCCTGGCAGGCTAAGGCCGCCGATTCCGTCGTGCTCGATTTCGATGAGCGTCATCGCCGCCGCACCGTCATGACGGGCATTCGTGGCCTCGAATTCCTGCTCGACCTGCCCGAGGCGGTCGTGCTGCGCCATGGCGATGCGCTGGTGCTGGAAGATGGACGCCTCGTCGAGGTGGTCGCCGCCCCCGAGCCTCTTGCGGAAATTCGCATCGCCGAGCCGCGCGATCTCGCGCGCATGGCCTGGCATCTGGGCAATCGGCACCTGCCGGTGCAGATCCTGCCCAACCGCATCCGCATTCGCCGCGATGAGGTGATCGAGGAGATGGCCCGCAAGCTCGGCGGCAAGGTCGCCCTCATCGAAGGGCCTTTCGAGCCCGAAGGCGGCGCCTATGCGCCCGAGCCCGAACACAAGCCCGAGCCCAAAGCGCACGTGCATGTTCCGGGCTGCGGGCACGATCATCACGGGCATGATGACCACGGCCACGACCACCATGGCAATGAGCACAAGAGCCATGATCATGCACACGATGACCACGCCCATCATGGCCACGCGGGGCACGGACATTCTCATGACTGACAGCGCGGGCTCCGCCCTGCCGCTGCTCATCTGGCTTTCTCCGGCCTTTCCCGTCGGCGCCTTCGCCTATAGCCACGGGCTGGAATCGGCTGTGGAGCATGGCGACATCGCAGACGCTACAACGCTGCAAGCATGGCTCGACGATCTCGTGCGTTTCGGCTCGCTGCGCACCGATGCGGTGCTGGTCGCCAGCGCATGGCGTGCGGCGCGAGCGCTGGACGACGACGCCATCGACGAAATCAACGATCTTGCCCTGGCCCTCGCCCCATCGCAGGAACGCCATCTCGAAACAGCCGCCCAGGGCGGCGCCTTCGTCACCGCCGTTCAGGCCGCCTGGCCCTGCGAGGCGATCGAGCGATTGGCGCAGCGTAGCGAGACCATCGCCTATCCCGTCGCAGTATCGGTTGCGGCGGCGGGCCATAACGTCGGGCTACACGCTCTGCTTGAAGCCTATCTTGTCGCCTTTGCGGGCAACCTCGTCTCCGCCACCGTGCGCCTTGGCCCCGTGGGCCAGACCGATGGCCAGAGAACCATCGCGCGCCTCGCCCCGGCCCTTTGCGATGTCGCGCAAATGGCGTCCGTGGCGACCCTCGATGATCTCGGTGCTTTCGCCATGCGATCCGACATCTCGGCCATGCGCCATGAAACCCAATATTCAAGGCTGTTCCGCTCATGACGCTCACCCTCGGCCTCGCCATTTTCATCTTCGCCTTGCTCATGGCTGGCGCAGGTCTGCTCATCGTATGGTCGCGCGGCTTAAGCTGGCCGCTCGAATCGGAAATGGTGCTGACGAGCTGGGTCGTCGGCGATCCGCTCATGCAGCGCATGCCGCCCGCTTTGTTGCTGCGCATGATCGCCCTCGCCCTCGCTTTCGGCGCAGCGACCGCCCTTGCCCTTGGCATGGATCAGTCCGCCCCGATGAATGATTTCGTCACTTATTCAGGCGCCGGCTTTTGTGGCGTCTTCGCCCTGCGCGGCCTTTGCGGCTACCTGCCGCTCTGGCGCAATCGCTTCACCGTGGAGCCCTTCTCCACGATTGACCGGATGATCTATTCGCCCGGCTGCATCCTGATCGCCGAAGCCTTTTTCTCGCTGCTGTCCGAAAGGTTCTGACCCATGACGAAATCATCGAATGGCCCGCTGCGCGTGGGCGTCGGCGGCCCCGTGGGTTCAGGCAAGACCGCGCTGATGGAGCAATTGTGCAAGCGGCTACGCCCCATCTACGACCTCGCCGCCATCACCAACGACATCTACACGAAGGAGGACGCCCGCATCCTCACAGAGACCGGCGCGCTTGAGGCCGAACGCATCATGGGCGTGGAGACCGGCGGCTGCCCCCATACCGCCATCCGCGAAGACGCCTCGATCAATCTCGCCGCCATCGCGGACATGAACAAGCGCTTCCCCGCGCTCGAACTCATTCTGGTGGAATCAGGCGGCGATAATCTGGCGGCCACTTTCTCGCCCGAACTCGCCGATCTCACCGTCTATGTGATCGACGTGTCCGGCGGCGAGAAAATCCCGCGCAAGGGCGGCCCCGGCATCACGCGCTCGGACCTTCTCGTCATCAACAAGATCGATCTGGCGCCCCATGTCGGCGCCTCGCTTGAGGTCATGGACCGCGACGCCAAACTCATGCGCAAGGACCGCCCCTTCGTCTTCACCAATATGAAGACCGGGCAGGGCGTCGAGGAAATCATCAAGTTTATTGAGACGAAGGGTGGGTTGAGCAGGGGCGCTTAATCAAGAAGGGTCCCCTCGCGCAAAAACGCGATGATCCCCGAAAAATCCATCTCGCCTGAGCCCTCGGCGACAAAGCGCTGATAAAGCCCCGTGGCGGCGGCGCCCATGGGCGTTACCGCGCCGATGCTGGCTGCCGCCTCTTGCGACAGCATTAAATCCTTCAGCATCAGCGACGCCGCAAAACCGGGCTTGTAGCCGTTGTTCGCGGGGCTTGCGGGCACGGGGCCGGGAACCGGGCAATAATTCGTTGTGGACCATGACTGGCCCGAAGAGGTCGAGACCACATCGAACAGGGCCTGATGGTCGAGGCCGAGCTTTTCAGCAAGCACGAAGGCCTCGCAGGTCGCGACCATGGTGGCGCCAAGAATCATATTGTTACAGACCTTCGCCGCCTGCCCCGCGCCTGCGCCCCCGCAATGAACGATGCGCTTGCCCATGGCCTCGAGATAGCTCTTGCCCGCAGCGAAAGCCTCAGCCGAGCCGCCGCACATGAAGGTGAGCGTGCCCGCGCTCGCTCCCCCCGTGCCTCCTGATACAGGCGCATCGAGCGACAGCAAGCCCTTCGCTGCGGCGAGCGCATGAGCGGCGCGCGCGCTCTCCACGTCAATGGTGGAGGAATCGATCAGCAAGGCGCCCGGCTGGGACGCCTGAACGATCTCCTCCCACACAGCAAGCACATGCTTGCCAGCAGGCAACATGGTGATCACGACATCGGCGCCGCGCACGCAATCAAGCGCGCTTTGCGCAAATGCGATCCCGCCTTCGCTCGCGGCCTGCTTCGCAGCAGGGGAAAGATCAAAGCCGGTGACGCGATGGCCCGCGCGTGTGAGATTGCAAGCCATGGGCAAGCCCATATTGCCGAGCCCAATGAATGCGACCCCGCCCATGGCGCCCCCCTTGTTCACTATCGTCCCACAAGCTCACGCGCCACGATGAGGCGCATGATCTCGTTTGTTCCCTCAAGGATCTGATGCACACGAAGATCGCGCACCAGTTTCTCGATTCCATAGTCCGCGAGATAACCGTAACCGCCGAGCAATTGCAGCGCGTCATTCGCAGCCTTGAAACCTGCATCGGTCGAAACGCGCTTGGCCATTGCGCAGAGCTGCGTGGCGTCCTGCGCGCCCGCGTCCAGCGCCGCCGCCGCTCGCCAGATAAAGCTACGCGCAGCTTCAAGCTCGGTCGCCATATCCGCGAGACGAAATTGCAACGCCTGAAACTGATCGAGGCTGCGCCCGAAAGCCTTGCGCTCGCTCATATAGTTCAAGGCTTTTTCAAGCGCCGCCTCACCGCCGCCAAGCGAACAGGCGCCGATATTGAGCCGCCCGCCGTCAAGCCCCGACATGGCCATGCGAAAGCCATCGCCTTCAGCGCCCAGACGATGTGCGACGGACACGCGCGCATCCTCAAAAATCACGGCGCGGGTGGGCTGCGCATGCCATCCCATCTTGCGCTCGTTCTTGCCGAAGAAAACGCCCCTGGTTCCGCCTTCGACAATGAAGCAGGAAATGCCGCGCGGCCCCGCCTCGCCCGTGCGCGCCATCACGATATAAAAATCATGGGGGTTGCCGGCGCCCGAGATGAACTGCTTCTGCCCGTTGAGAATGTAGTGGTCGCCCTCACGCGTGGCGCTTGTGGTGAGCGCAGCCGCATCCGAGCCGCATGCGGGCTCAGTCAGGCAATAGCTCGCCAGTCGGTCCATGCGCATCAGCATGGGAAGCCAGCGCTGGCGCTGCTCGCCCGAACCATAGGCGTCGATCATCCACGCACACATGTTGTGAATAGAAAGATAGGCCGCGACGCAAGGGCAGCCCGTGGCGAGCGCTTCGAAGATCAAGGTCGCATCCAGCCGCGTCAGGCCCGAACCGCCCACGTCCTCGCGCACATAGATGCCGGCCATGCCAAGCATCGCCGCCTCGCGCAGCGCATCCACCGGAAAGGTCTTCTGCTCGTCCCACTCCAGCGCATAAGGCTCGATGCGGGCGCGGGCGAAATCGCGCGCCATATCGCGAATGGCGATCTGCTCGCCGGTCAAGGCAAAGGACATGGGAGCCTCCGACTGCAATCACGCGACGTTTTCACGCCCGCGACATGATTGCAACTCAACTTGCGAAGGATAAGGTGCGCGCAGCATCAATGCGCCTCGCAAGGAAAATCCCATGAATTTGTCTGCAGCTCTGCTGGATCTCGGCGCCGCGCATGATCACCTTCCCGAAGAAGCGCTACTTTGGCTGCGCGACAACTGGGACGTGGCAGGCCCCGCCGCCTCGCTCGTGCTGGCGCGCTGCTCCCGCGACCCGGAAAACGCCGCTGATCATGACATGATCGCGGCCTATTTCCTGCTGCATCTCATGGCGGAGAAGGGCGAACCGGCCGGCGCCGCCATGCTGGCGCGGCTGGCGAAAACCCCCGAGGGTCTCACAGCGCTTCTTGGCGATGCCGTGAACTTCACCCTCACCCCCATGTTCATCTCGCTTTTCGGCGGCGAGCCCAAGGTGCTGCAAGAGATCGTCGAGACCACCAGCGCCGATCCGGAGGTGAAGGGCTGCGCTCTGACCGCCCTCGCCTATGCCAGCGCCAGCGGCATGAGCGACCGCGCCGCGCTCGAACATTGGATGACCGGCCTGCCCGTGCTTTGGCAAGATGCGCAAGAGGATGAAAGCTGCTTCGACGGCTTCGCCCACGCCATCGCCCTCCTGGGCGCAGAAGACCTGGCGCCTCTAGCCCGCGCAGCCTTCGAAGGCGGCTTGATCCACGAAGAGCTGATGGAGCGCGAGGAGTTCGAAGAAATCTATGCGCTGGCCCGCGAAGAAACCAATCCGCTCGCGACTTTTGAGCGCGAAGGCCTCGCGCCCTTCACCGACGCCATGACCTCGCTGGCGGCGGTGGAGGCCGCCATTCAGCTCGCCGCTCAAGAATCGCCCGAGGATTACGACAACGGCCTGCCCGGAGAAGATGAAAACCCGGTTGAAACCGTGGTCAATCCCAACCGGGACGTCGGCCGCAACGACCCCTGCCCCTGCGGCAGCGGCAAGAAGTTCAAGAAATGCTG
>CANBVC010000032.1 GCA_947372795.1 Beijerinckiaceae bacterium | reverse complement strand
TTTTGTTCTCTGCTTATTTAGCGGGGAGACGATGTTCGACCCTCAATATCTAGCTTGCACTTCAGTATGAACCGCGCGCGATTGTTGAGGAACGTCGCCCCGCGTTAATAAATCGTCCCGTTTTGATGCGGATTACGCTAGATCTATGCGGATCGGCACATGGTCCGAGGGCTTCTCCAGCGCGCGCATATGCTTGTCGATCGCGAAGCCCGTCAGCTTATCAGCGGCCTGTGGCGACAGCAGAAGATGATCGATGCGGATGCCCTTGTTCCGGGGCCAGGCGCCCGCCTGATAATCCCAGAATGTAAAGAGCCCCGCTTCATCGTTGCAGGCGCGTAGCGCGTCGGTCAAACCTAGGTTCAGCAATTCCTGAAAACGCTCGCGCGTCTGCGGCAGGAACAGCGCATCGCCCGCCCAAGCCTGGGGATCATGCACATCACGCGCATGGGGAATGACATTATAGTCGCCCGCCAGCACCAGCGGCTCTTCGAGCTTGAGCAGGCCTCGCGCATGGGCGATCAGCCGATCCATCCATGCGAGCTTGTAGGTGTATTTTTCCGTCATCGGCGGATTGCCGTTGGGCAGATAGATCGAGGCGACGCGCACCACGCCATCGCCATAGGGAACGAGAGCCTCGATATAGCGCGCATGTTCATCGGCTTCGTCGCCGGGCAGGCCGCGGGTTACTTCGATGGGGCGCTTCGAGAGAATAGCGACCCCGTTATAGGTCTTCTGGCCGTGGGTCGCGACGTTATAACCAGCGGATTCCACTTCCAGACGCGGGAAGACATCGTCCGTGCATTTGAGCTCCTGAAGGCAAAGCACGTCCGGCTCCGCCTCTTTGAGATATTGCAGAAGATGCTCTGTCCGTTGGCGGACTGAATTGACGTTCCAGGTGGCGATGCGCACGGTCTATCCTGCCTTGTCCATGATGAAGCTAACCGTATCAGCCCCAGCGTTGATGCGCCCACATCCATTGTGCAGGATGTTCGCAGATGGTGACTTCGAACGCCGCCTGAATGCTAGAAGTGGCGGCAAGTATATCCGCTTCCTTGTCGTCGGTGACGGGATAGTCGATGCGCACGACGCTGAGGCGAAAGCGCACCCCGGGCTCTCGAACGATCCGTCCTGCGAAAAGCGGGAGGCCAAGGTTGCGGGCCATCATGGCGGGGAAGGGGGTGGTCGGCGCGTTGCGGCCGAAAAAGGGAACCTGCAGTCCCGTGCCTTCGCGAAGGTCCGCCAGCATCGCCAGACATCCGCCGCGCTTGAGCAGGCGCATTAGCTTGAGTGGCGTAGAGGGACCCTTGGGAAAGAGACCTGCTGGATAATAGGGGGCGCGCATATCGCGCAGGAAGGTGTCGACGAGCGGGTTTTTAACACGTTGGTAGAGGCCGAATGGTTTGGCCCCCATCTGGACGAGGCCCATCGTCGCGACTTCCCAATTCCCCTGATGGGCGGCGCAGATCACCATGCCCGTGTCTATATGGGGGCGAAGTTCCTCAAGGCCCGAGGCGTCGATCCGGTCGCTTTCGAAAATCTCCGGCAGGTAAAAAGCCTCAGCGAAGGTCCGACCCAGCCCTTCCCACATGTCATTGGCGATGCGTTCGCGCTCCGCCTCGCTGATGTCAGGGAAAGCTGCAGCCAGATGCTTCAGCGCGCGACGGTGGCGCTTTAGTCGCGGCGCGATCCGCCGCCAGAGCCAGCCAGACAGATCGGACGCGGTCTCCAGCGACAATCTGGCGACAAGCCATGCCACGGCGCGCACAACCCCGTATTCCAGTCGGTGTTTCAGTTCTATCGACTGCATCCGCGCTTCCATGCGCGGCGCCGGCCGCGGAGGCTGTTTGCTACCAGCCTGAACGGTGGGGTCAAGTCTGGGAGGCCGCCTCTGGACGGGCGTCACGCATTAGGCGGGGCAGGCGACCGGGGGGCGCGACGCCCTCGCGCATCAGGGCGCGGCGTAGCGGCCCGATGGAGGCCATGGCCGCAAGACCGGCGCTGCGGATGAAATCCACCGGCAAGGCATGGATCAGCAGCGAGCGGTTCATGGCGTCGACGCTGAGCGTACGAAGCGCCACATCGCCGCGCCGGCGCTTGTCGTAATCAGTCAGCGCCTTTCGAGAGCCGGGGTCCGTCCGCCCGTATTCCCCGAGCGAATCAACGAGTTGCGCGACGTCGCGCAGACCCAGATTGAGGCCCTGCGCGCCAATTGGCGGGTAAAAATGACCGGCGTCCGCCACCAGCGCGATACGCTCGGCGACAAGGCTGTCGCAGGCCAGGCCCGACATGGGGAAAGCGCCGCGCGGGCCTTCGAGCGCCATCCGGCCATGAAGGCTGTGAACCTGGTTCTCGATTTCAACTGCTAGCTCCGCGTCGCTCAGAGCCATCCGCCGCTCGGCTTCCTCGGGACTCATCAGCCAAACGAGGCTTGAACGATTGCGCAGGCCATCAGGAGCGCTCGGATCTGGCTTCATGGGCACCAATGTGCAGGGGCCGCTCCGGGTGTGAAATTCCGTCGAAGTTGACCGATGCGGCTTCTCGTGACGGAGCAGGGCGGTTATGGCGGTTTGTTTGTACCGCCATTCGCGCGGGCCCACATCCGCATAGGCCCGAACCTGTGACCCACGACCATCCGCGCCAACAAGTAGAGACGCGGCCAAGCGTTCGCCCGTGGAAAGAAGGCGCCCGTCGATTTCATCTTCATGGGTGACATAATCGACCAACATACCGTCGATCAGCGTTACGCCGGGCGTCTCGCGCGCGATCACGGCCAGGGCCTCTACCAGCGCCGCATTTTCGATATTGGCGCCGAAGGCGGGAAGGCCGATCTCAGCCGCTTCAAGCTCCACTGGAGGGATGCGGAATAGATTGTTCGTGTCGTCTATCAGCCGGATGCGGCGAAGCGGATTGGACAGTGGTTCAAGCCGCTCCCAAAGGCCGAGCGAGCGGTAGAGCCGCAAGGACGCCTCAAACAGCGCGACGGTGCGCCCATTGCGGCGTATGTCCAAGCCGCCCGCCACGGTGACGGAAAAGCCCGACCCGGCAAGGGCGATGGCCGTTGTGAGGCCTGCGGCCCCTGCGCCAGCGACGAGAATATCTGAACGAATGGTCATGCTCCCTATGTACGGCACACCGGCCATTCAGACCAGCGCGCGCCCCACGCCATGCGTAATTTAGGCATATGCGCAAGCTGGACAGTTAATCTTTAGCGC
Organism: Beijerinckiaceae bacterium; assembly: GCA_947372795.1. Classification (GTDB taxonomy): domain Bacteria; phylum Pseudomonadota; class Alphaproteobacteria; order Rhizobiales; family Beijerinckiaceae; genus Terripilifer. The sequence continues at coordinate 16,515 of CANBVC010000032.1, read as the reverse complement.
AGGACGCTCGGATCCAACGCTACCTGCGATACCACGGGAAAGTAGCAGGGGTTCCGCTGCGGCGCCTGGCGCGAATGGCCTCGCCTTCGCCATAAGCCCGAGCTATTTTAACCTGCTTGCGTCAAAAAAACGACCAAGCCCCGCGATTTGCACCGTTGAGCCGCTGATCTGCTTGCCAAAGACCGTCCCGTGTCGCTATTGTCATTAGGTCCCGATCCGGGACTCAGATTTTGTGTTGACGCGCCCTCTCGATGGAGCGCCACGTGAAATCTGCCCGCCTTGCAGCATCGATCCAAAAGGTCGCAGCGGTCTCAGGTGGATAAGGCTGGCGGCCGGGTCGAAGGGCCCGCGCAGTTCAAACCGGATCAGGGCGAAGCGGCCCTACGGCCGCATGATCAGGTCGTGAGAGAATGGTCCGCACCGCCACGGTTTTAACCAAGACTGAGCATCGCCCGGCGCCAAGCGCCGCGCGCAGTCTTCGGCTCGGATCGCGCGCCAAGGCCTCATTCCAGATCAGCTCCAGCGGCGCTGCCGCCACTTTCATGCATAGCGCAAGATCCCGATTCAGCTCGCTAAAGCGTTTCGTCGGTCAGGATCGGCGTATCCCTTCACCCAAAATCGCCCTGGCCCCCTTCGCCGCCTCGCCGCCCTCCACAAGGACGGGCCGAGGCTCTGTCCCAATGGATAGGCGCGACGTCGAAGCCGGCCCCGGCGCAACGAGTTACACATGGCCAATAAAATGCTTATCGACGCATCCCACCCGGAAGAGACCCGGGTCGTGGTGCTGCGCGGGAACCGCATAGAAGAATTCGACTTCGAGGCTGCAAACAAGAAGCAGCTGCGTGGCAATATCTATCTTGCCAAAGTGACGCGCGTGGAGCCCTCGCTTCAGGCCGCCTTCATCGATTACGGCGGCAACCGTCACGGCTTTCTCGCCTTCTCGGAAATCCATCCGGATTATTACCAGATTCCCGTCGCCGACCGGCAGGCGCTGCTCGAAGACGAGGCGCGCGCCCATGAGCAGGAAGAGGAGGAGGAGCGTTCTCCTCGCCGCAGCCGTCGTCGCCGCACCGAGCGCCCCAAGCGCCGTAACGGCCGGGACGAGAGCGTCTCCACCGAAGCCGAACTGAATGGCGAAGGGCAAGAAGCCCATCACGAGACCATTTCGGAAGAGAGCATCAACGCTGTCGAGCCTCATGCCGAAGCGCATGGTGAGCATGTTGAACATGTTCAACATGTTGAGGCCGAGCCGCATGTCGAAGTCGAGCCGGTTGTTCCGGCTCATGACCATGTAGAAGCGCCCGTCGCCGAAGCCGCTCCGCAGGCGGATCACGCGCCCGCACTTCATGCCGAACCGGCTGCCGAAGTCGTTTCCGAGCCCGCGCCTGAGCATGTCGCGACGATTGAGGCTGAAAGCCATGCGCATGAGCCCCATGCGCAGGAAATCCATACGGATGCGGTCGAAGCGCATGCCGACGAAGCCGCTCATGACCATCATGATGATCAACCCGTCGAGGCGCGCGGGGAAGCTCGCGAGTCCGACGACGAAGAAGACGATGAAGAGCGCGACGAGGAAGCCGAGGCTGTTGAGCAGCTTGGCGGCGACGAGTTCGAGGAGACCTTCCGTGCGCCGCGCCTGCGTCGCCAATATAAAATTCAGGAAGTCATCAAGCGCCGTCAGGTCCTGCTTGTTCAGGTCGTGAAGGAAGAGCGCGGCAACAAGGGCGCTGCGCTGACGACCTACCTCTCGCTGGCTGGTCGTTATTCGGTTCTGATGCCCAACACCGCGCGTGGCGGCGGCATTTCTCGCAAGATCACCGACGCCACCGATCGCAAGCGCCTGAAGGAGCTCGTGCAGGACCTTGAGGTTCCCGAGGGCATGGGCGTCATCCTGCGCACCGCCGGCGCCAGCCGCACCAAGCAGGAAATTCGCCGCGATTTCGAATATCTCCTGCGCATGTGGGAGACCGTGCGCGAGCTGACCCTCAAGTCCTCGGCCCCGAACCTAGTCTATGAGGAAGGATCGCTCATCAAGCGGTCGATCCGCGACCTCTACAACAAGGACATCGACGATGTGATCGTCGCTGGCGATGAGGGATATCGCGAAGCGAAGGACTTCATGCGCCTTCTCATGCCAACCCATGTGAAGAATGTGGTCCCATGGCGTGAAACGCAGGCCGTCTTTGCGCGCTATGGCGTCGAGGCGCAGTTGGACGCGATGTTCTCCAACATCGTCACCCTGAAGTCGGGCGGCTATATCGTCATCAACCAAACCGAGGCTCTGGTCGCCATCGACGTGAACTCGGGTCGCTCCACACGCGAGCACAACATCGAGGACACCGCGGTCCGCACCAATCTGGAGGCCGCCGACGAGGTGGCGCGCCAGCTGCGCCTGCGCGATCTTGCCGGCCTCATCGTCGTCGATTTCATCGACATGGAAGAGAACCGCAACAACCGTTCGGTTGAGCGGCGCATCAAGGAAGCGCTGAAGAACGACCGCGCCCGCATTCAGGTCGGCCGGATTTCGCATTTCGGCCTTCTCGAAATGTCCCGTCAGCGCATGCGCACCGGCGTGCTCGAGGGTTCGACGGTCGTCTGCCCGCATTGCGCGGGCTCAGGCATGATGCGCTCGGCCGCATCGATTGCTCTTCACATCCTGCGCGTGCTTGAAGACGCGCTGATCAAGAACGCCCAATACAATCTCATTGTGCGCGCCCGTAGCGAAGTGGCCCTCTACATCCTGAACCAGAAGCGCAGCCATCTGCGCGATATCGAAGCGCGGTTCGGCGTCTCGATCATGGTGATGGGCGACGAGACTTTGACTGGCACGGTCAATCACGCGCTGGAGCGCGGCGATCTGGCTTCGCCGCCAGAGGAACTGCGCCGTCAGGATCTTGTGCGGATCGACTCCATCATCCCCGAAGATATCGAGGAAGAGGTGGTTGAGGCCGAGGAAGAGGCAGAGGAGGTCACGGATCGCGCCGAGGGCGAAGCCGAAGGCGATGATGCCGACGGTGAAACCGCTCAGGAGTCCGAGGCTAACCGCCGTCGTCGGCGCCGTCGCCGCAGGGGTGGACGTAACGATCGCGAGGGTGGGTTCTTGCCTACAGACGCGCCGCAGCCCTCCGACACCGGCCTCGCCATGATGGCCGAGATCGCAGGCGATATGCCGGGCTCTCTTGCTGAAGCGACCGTTTCGGACGGCGACAGCGACGAGGCGGAGGCCGAAGGCTTCGACGTTGAAGGCAATGGCGAAGAAGGTGATCGTCGTCGTCGTCGCCGTTCACGTCGTGGTGGCCGCAATCGTCGCCGCGAGCGCGGCGATGGTGAGGGCGAGGCTGAGGGCGAAGTTGGTTTGCTGGAAGAGGGCGCTGCGCCCGTCGCCCAGCCGGCCGACGATTTCGCACCCGAGGTTGAAACCCCTGTCGCTCCTGTCGAGATCCCGGCCCCGAGCTTCGCTCAGCCGCATGTTCATGCGGACGCCCATGCGGAGCTTCCCACCCACGAGCATCCCGCTCCTGTGGTGGAGGCCTCGCATCCCGTGGTCGCCGAGGCGCCCGAGCCCGCGCCTGTACGTGAGCAGCCCGCGCCTCTGCCAGAAGCGCCTATCGACCCCAACCGGCCCAAGCGGTCCGGCTGGTGGCAGCGCGCGAAGCAGAGCTTCGGCGGATAATTAGGGAACGGCGCCTTCGGGCGCCGTTTTCTTTTGGGGTTCAGGTCATCTCGGCGCGGGCGAGGCTGCGCGCCTCCGCCATGCTGGGGACGTAGGTGACAACCTCCGCCCCAAGCCCGCATTGCGTCAGCGTATGCGTGACCTGTGGCGTTGCGGCGACGATATAAACCTTCGTACCCGCTCGCTTCGCCTTGGTGGCGAAGCCGACTAGCGCCTGCGCACCCGCGCCATCGGCTAGCGGCACGGCGGCAAGGTCCAGCAAGAAGGCCTTCGGCTTTGCGCCAATCTCGTCAAGGACGCCCGCGACCGTGCTGGCTGCGCCGAAGAAGAAGGGGCCGCTGATGCGATAGGCCTGAATGTCGCCATCGCCTTCACCGGGAACATAGGGCGGGCGTGGATCGATATCATCGCCCACATCGTCCACGATCCAGGGCTGGTGAGAGGTCACTTCCACGAGCTGCGCCATACGGTGCATGAAAAGAATCGCGCCGAGCGTCACGCCAACAGCGATGCCCTCGGTCAGGTCGCGGAAAACCGTCAGCAGGAAGGTCGCCAGCAGCACCGCCGCCTCACCGCGATCATGACGCAGGATCATCGCTATCTGGCTGCGCTCCGCCATGTTCCACGCCACCGTCGCCAGAACAGCTGCAAGGGCTGCGAGCGGGATATAGCCGGCGACCGGAGCCGCGATGATCATGAAGGCCAGCAGAAAGACCGAATGCAGCATGCCGGAGACCGGGCCCCTCGAGTGGGCGCGGATATTGGTCGCGGTGCGGGCGATGGTCCCTGTGGCGCACAGGCCGCCGAAGAAGGCGGAGGCGATATTGGCGTAGCCCTGCGCCACCAACTCGCAATTGGAACGATGTCGGCGCCCCGTCATGCCATCAGCGACCACCGCTGAGAGCAGCGACTCGATGCTTCCCAGCACGGCGATTGCGACTGCGTTTGGAATGAGTTCAGGCACGTCAGACAGCGGAAAGCTGGGCCATTTCGGCCAGGGCAGAGAATTCGGCACGCCGCCGAACCGGCTGCCAATGGTCTCGATCGGCAGATCGAATAGCCAGGTCACAAGCGCAGCCGTCACCACCGCAGCCAATAGGCCGGGGAAGTTGGGGTTCCAGCGTTTTAGGCCCAGGATCAGCGCAAGGCAAAGCGCCGAAACGCCAGTCGCCCATGGATTGATGGTGGGGGCAGCTTGAGCCAGCGCGATGAGCTTGGGAATGATCGGCCCTGGCTCGTGGTTGAGCATAAGGCCAAACAGATCCTTGATTTCACCCGCAAAGATGATGACGCCGATGCCCGCGGTGAACCCGACGACCACCGGATGGGGGATGTATTTCACATAGGCGCCAAGGCGAAGATAGCCTGCGGCAAGCATGAGACAACCCGCCATGATCGTGGCGAGGAACAGGCCTGAAAGTCCGAAGCGTTCAATCGTCGTCCCCATCAGCACGATGAAGGCGCCTGCGGGGCCGCCGATCTGGAACCGGCTGCCGCCTAGCGCCGAAACCAGAAACCCGCCGACGACCGCCGTAAACAGCCCGGTCTCGGGCTTGGCGCCGGCGCCGATGGCGATGGCCATGGAAAGGGGCAGGGCGACGATGGCGACTGTCAGGCCCGCCAGCGCATCGGTCTTGAGCGCCTCTGCGCCATAGCCTTCACGCAGCACGGTCACGAGCTTGGGCGTGAAGAGATCGCGAAATGCAGGTTTGCGCGCCAAGGCGCCAGAATCAGAGTTGGACATCGCTTCCCTTCTCATCGCTATGACTCATCTTGGCATTGCGAACCTATGGCCGCCAACTCTATGGTGACAAAACAGCAGCCACCATATGTTGCGACATATCAAAATGCGGGGGACGCATATGACCAGAGCCATCCGAATTCATGAAACCGGCGGGCCGGAAGTTTTGCAGATGGAGGAGATCACCGTTCCTGCGCCCGGACGCGGACAGGTGAAGATTCGCCATCACGCCATCGGCGTGAATTTCATCGAGATCTATTTCCGCAAGGGCGTCTACCCCTCAGAACTGCCCTTCATTCCCGGAAATGAAGGCGCAGGCGAGGTCATTGCGATCGGCAAGGGCGTCGAGGGCTTCAAGATCGGCGATCGCGTCGCCTACGCAGCCTTGCCGGGCAGCTATGCCGAAGAGCGGTTGGTCGATGCGAAATTTCTCGTGAAACTGCCGAAATATATCTCCTACGAGACCGGCGCCGCGATGATGCTGAAGGGCCTGACTGCGCAATATCTGCTGCGCCGGACCTATCGCGTGAAGGCAGGCGACACCATCCTCGTCCATGCGGCGGCGGGCGGCGTGGGGCTGATCCTGTGCCAATGGGCCAAGGCTCTGGGCGCAACCGTCATCGGCACGGTCGGCTCGCCTGAAAAGGCAAAGCTCGCCAAGAAGGCGGGCGCCAAGCATATCATCCTCTACAACGAAGAGAATTTCGTCGAGCGCGTGAACCAGATCACCAAGGGCAAGAAATGCGACGTGGTCTATGACGGCGTCGGCAAGACGACCTTCCCCGGATCCCTCGATTGCCTGCGGCCGCTCGGCACCTTCGTATCTTTCGGCTCGTCGTCCGGCCAGATCGACGCCTTCAACATCGGGATCTTGCAGCAAAAGGGCTCGCTCTTCGCCACGCGCCCGACGCTGTTCCACTACATCGCCAAGCGCGAAGACCTCGAGGCCATGGCGAAGGATCTGTTCAAGGTGGTCAAGAGTGGCGAGGTCGTGATCCCGATCCATGCGCGTTACGCGCTGGCCGATGTCGCCGAGGCGCACCGCGCGCTGGAATCGCGCGCCACGACGGGGGCGGCTGTGCTGATTCCGTAAGGGCTTTAATCCCCTCCCACTTATGGGGAGGGGAGCCGCAGGCGTTGTGCTCTAGATCACACCGCCATGCCGTGAAGATCGTAAGGGCCAGCGCTTTCGATCTTCACGGTGACGATGTCGCCAATCCGCAGAGGCCGGCGGGAGGCGATGTGGACGGAGCCGTCGATCTCCGGCGCGTCGGCGCGGCTGCGGCCCTTGCCGACGCCATTTTCAAACGAATCGACAATGACTTGCAGGCGCTTCCCAACCTTGTTTTTGAGGATTGAGGCGCTGATGGCCTGCTGCTTCTCCATGAAGCGCCGATAGCGACGCTCCTTTTCCTCGTCGGGAACGACGGGCAGGCCAAGATCATTGGCGAGCGCACCCTTCACTGGCTCATATTTGAAGGCGCCGACCCGGTCGAGCCGCGCCTCGCCCAGCCAGTCGAGCAGCATTTCGAAATCTTCCTCGGTCTCGCCAGGAAAGCCCACGATGAAGGTCGAGCGTATCGCAAGATCGGGGCAGGCCTGACGCCACGCCTTCACCCGGTCGAGCGTCTTTTCCTGATTGCCGGGCCGGCGCATGGCCTTGAGCACGCGCGGGGAGGCGTGCTGGAAAGGGATGTCGAGATAAGGCAGCAGATTGCCTGCGGCGCCGCTCTGAGCCATCAGATCCACCACTTCATCCACATGCGGATAGGGATAGACATAATGCAGGCGCACCCAGGCGCCGAGCGTCGACAATTCGCGGGTTAGATCGAGGAACTTCGCCCGCACAGAGCGGTCGGCGAATGTGCTTTCCTCATAGCGCAGGTCGACGCCATAGGCGGATGTGTCCTGCGAGATGACGAGCAGTTCCTTCACGCCCGCCTTCACCAGCTTCTCGGCCTCGCGCAGCACATCCCCAGCGGAACGCGAGACGAGCTTTCCACGCAGCGCGGGGATGATGCAGAAGCTGCAGGTGTTGTTGCAGCCTTCCGAGATCTTCAGATAGGCGTAGTGGCGCGGCGTTAGCTTGACGCCTTGCGGCGGCACAAGATCGATATAGGGGTCATGGGCGGGCGGCGCGGCCAGATGCACCGCCTCCATCACGCTTTCATAGGCCTGTGGTCCGCTGATCGCGAGCACGCCCGGATAGGCCTCGCGAATGGCTTCGGGCTCTGCGCCCATACAGCCGGTGACGATCACCTTGCCGTTTTCGTTGAGGGCTGCGCCGATGGCGGCGAGCGACTCCGCCTTGGCCGAATCGAGAAAGCCGCAGGTGTTGACCACCACGGCGTCCGCTCCGGTATGGCTGCGGGTCAGTTCATAGCCCTCTGCGCGCAGGCGCGTGATGATCCTCTCGGAATCAACAAGAGCCTTGGGGCAGCCAAGGGAGACGAAGGAAATACGGGGGGCGGGGCGGCTATCAATCTCGGTCATGGGACTCGATTGCCACGGGGCCGGGCCGGATGCAACCAAAGCCCGCGCGATCAGATGCAATTCCTGCCGCTTGGCTCCGATAGGGGTGACGAGCTGCAAGCGGAGCGTTATGGTCGCGCGAAGCCGTTTTGACCGGCGCCGCTTTGGGAGGATAGCTAAATGAGTTTCACGCTTGCCACGATCGACACCGCCTCTGGCCCCCATGCGGCCATCGTCGTCGGGGATCGGGTTCTGGATATCGCCGCCGCCACGGGCGACCAGCGCGATGCTTCCATGCTGCACATTCTGGCGACCTGGGCTGAGGCCCTGCCGCGCCTCGAGGCGCTGGCGGCCAAGGCTGATTCCGGCATGCCCTTGTCGCAGGCCAAGCTTCTCGCGCCCATCCTGAACCCCGGCGCGATCTTCTGCGCGGGTTCGAACTATGCGGACCATGCTGCCGAAATGGCGGCTCGCTCCGGCCAGCCCGCGCCCCCCGACCCCCATACGCTGGGCCTGCGCTCCTGGCACTTTATCAAGACCATGCATTGCATTACCGGGCCGGGCGCCACGGTCGTCATGCAGCCGCGCTCCAAGAAGATCGACTGGGAAATCGAACTCGCCCTGATCATCGGCAAGACCGCCCGCAATGTGTCGGAGGCCGATGCGCTCGATTATGTGGCCGGATACATGGTCTCCAACGACCTCTCCGCCCGCGACCTCGGCCATCGCGAAGGCCTGCCCGCCACGTCCTCCTTCAAGACCGACTGGATCGCTCACAAGAACTGGGACGGCGCGTGCCCGATCGGCCCCTGGATTACGCTTGCGCGTGACATTCCGGACCCGCACAACCTGGCCATGGTCCTCGAGGTGAATGGCGTCGTGAAGCAGGACTCCAACACCAAGCACATGATATTCAACATCAATGAGCAGATCGCCGATCTCTCACGCAACTTCACCCTGCATCCCGGCGACATCATCCTGACCGGCACGCCTGCTGGCGTCGGTGCGGGCCGTGGCGAATTCCTGCAGAAGGGCGATGTTGTGAAGCTGCGCATCGACGGTTTGGGCGAACTGACGAACATCATGGCCTGAGGCCCACAGGGCAGGGGCGATCCCTGCCGCTCGCCAATAAAAAAGCCCGCCCTCTGTGAAGAGGGCGGGCTTCTTATTTGCTCAAGAAACGCTGCTGAAATCAGCCGCGGGGGTTCTTATAGGCGTGGCAATGCACGACCAGCGGACCGAGCTTGTCGCATTCGCCCGTCATGACGTCGCCGGGCTTGACAGGGCCGACGCCGGCCGGCGCGCCGGTGAAGATCACATCGCCCGGATAGAGCGTGTAGAAGTCAGATGCGAGGGAGATCAGCTTCTGGCAATTGAAGATCAGGTCCGACGTATGGGCGTCGTGACGCATCTCGCCATTGACGAAAAGCTTGAAGGGGACGTCGTTCGGGTCCGCGATCTCGTCCTTTGTGACGAGCCAAGGGCCGATCACGGCGTAGCTGTCGATGGACTTGCGCATGGAGCGCTCTTCGCCGCCGCGCACGGTCATGTCGAGGCTGAGGCAATAGCCGGCGACATAGTCGAGCGCCTCGGCCTCGGAGACCTGCGAGCATTCCTTGCCGATCACGATCATGAATTCCAGCTCATGTTCGGTCAGCTTGTCGAGGAAGCGGATATGGACGCCCTCGCCGGTGCCGACCATGGCGGAATTCGCCTTCAGGAACAGGCCCGCGCCCGCAATGCCCTTGCCCGGGGGCTGGCCGGGGCGACGCGCTTCCATCTCCGCCACATGGGCGTGATAGTTGGTCGGGGCTGCGATCAGCTTCGAGGGGTTCGCGGTGGGGCTGAGCAGGGTCACGTCAGCCACGGCCTTCGAGGGATAGGCCGAGAGGGCGCCGACGGCGGCGCGGATCTCGTCGAGATGGGCGATCATGGCGTCGCCCCAACGCTGCTTCTTCTTGCCGGCCAGAACCTTCTCGACCACGCTGGTGATGTCGTGGACCTTATCGCCCTCTACGACGCCATAACGCTCATCATCAAATCTGCAGAACTTCATGACCAAGTCTCCTCTCTATGGGGGCGGCGCCCCTCAATCTATGGAATAGGTTCCGTTCGAGAACATCACGCGAAGCCCGAAAGTCCCCTCGCTTACTCTCCAGCGTTCCAGCCGGTAGGTTCGAAAGCCGCCGCGATGATAGGGGTCGCTATCAGCTATGGCGCGGGCGGCGGCCTCGTTCGCGGCCCGGATGATGATCATGCCGGGACCGCGCGGTTTGCCCGCCTCGTCAAGGAAGGGACCAGCCGCGAAAAGTACGCCGCTGGCCTCAAGTTCATATTGATGAGCGAGATGGTCGGCATGGACAGCCCGCCGGTCTTCAGCCGTGGAGGTGGGCTCTGAAAAGATGACCCACAGCTCCTTGCCCAGATGCTGACGCTGCCCCTCGCTCACAGCGGATCAACCAGCCATCTTGCGCGAGATGATATCCTCGCAGCGCAGATTGTGCTCCTCGGTGAGTTTGCCCGACATGGCCTCGCGCAGGCGCTGGGAGGGAAGCGCCATGCCCCAGCGGTCGGGCATCGGCATTTTCTTCGCCCAGAATTCGGGCGTGCCCGCCATATGGATCGCCTCGTCGATCTGCTCGACTTCGGTCGTATATTCGGTGACGAAGCCATTGGGCTCGACGAAATAGGAGAAGATGTTGTCGCCAGGCCCATGGCGTCCGACGCCCCATTCGACGTTGAATCCGCCGCGCTTCATGCGGCCTGCGCCGCGCATCAGGCCATCAAAGTTAGGCACTTCATAGGCCATGTGGTTGAGGCCGGCGCCGTGGCCACGGGCCAGAGCTATCGAGTGATGGTCGGCGCTGCAACGCACGAAATCCATGCGCTCAGTCGAGTCCGAAAGACGGAAGCCCAGCGTGTCGCAGAAGAAGCGGTTCTGCTTCTCAATGTCCTCGACGTTGAGCACGATATGGGAGAGCTTCAGGGGCTTTGAACGGTCGTTGAAGACGGTCTCGTGCTTTCTGACCTCTGCCGAAACCGTCAGGATCTGACCTTCGGGAGTGCGCAAGCTGAAAGCGTAGCCGCCGCCGGCGATTTCCGACCGGGCCATCGGCGCAGCGACGATGTCGACGCCCAGAGCAGCCAGCTTGGCGTGAATCGCGTCCACCGCGCGGCTATCCTGCGCTGCAAAATTGATCGAGTGCAGCGAGGCGCGGGGCGCTTCGTGCAGAGTGAGGATGTGATGTTCCGCGCCGCCGCCGCGCAGATACATGACGCCGCCTTCGCGGGCGACGAATTCCAGGCCCCAGGACTGCCGGTAGAATTCGGCGCTTTCGTCGAGGTTGAGGACATTCAGCTCCACGCCCCGCAGGGCCGTCACGCGCGCTTCATACATTTACTGCCTCCAACCGGCTGCTTTGATGGTCAATATTTATCGAGTTCATAGGGCCTACGCCACTTCAGATTGGCCGCCTTCGCCACGGAACCGGGCGCTGACGCGCCGCTCGAACCAGCGCAAGGCCGCGACAATGGCGACAAGCGGGATGATCTGGATGACGCCCAGCGCGCAGACCGCGCCATAGCTACCGCCTTCCTCCCACATGGTCAGACTGATGGTCCCAAGCACATGAGTGCCGGGGCCGACGAGGAAGACCGAAGCTGAAAGCTCGCGCACCGCCAGCACGAAGACATAGAGCCAGGCGGCGATGATCACCGGGGCCAGCAAGGGGAGCAGCACGCGAATGAACATCTGCACGACGCCTGCGCCAGATACCGCCGCAGCCTCCTCCAGCTCCTTATGGATCTGAGTGATGCCGCTGGTGGCGAAGCGCATGCCATAGGGCATGTAGAGGGTCACATAGGCGATCAGCAGGATCCAGATCGTGTTGTAGACGGGGATCGGCAGCATGAGATAGGCGAAGAGCACGCTCGCGCCGATGATGACGCTGGGAATGGCGATCGGGCTGAACGCCAGCGCATCGAGCACCCAGCCCCCGCGCGGCGCAACCCTCTGGGTAACCCAGGCGCTGACGAAGGTCAGAATGATCACGAAGGTCGCCGCCATCGCCGCAAGCATCACGCTCGTATGCACCGCCTCAACGAAGATCGGGTAGTGCAGAACGAAGCTGTAATTCGAAAGGGTGAAGGGCGAGGTGGTCGCCATGAAGGGCGTCGCAAGATTGCGGAAGAAGCTCTGCCAGATTAGCGTCAGCAGGGGCAGGCCCAGCGCCAGAACGAACATCAGCGCAAGGCTGATGGTCACCGGCCAGCGCAGGCGCCCAAGTTCGAGAGGAACGGGCTTGTAGCCCTTCCCGGTGATCGTCGCATAGGCCTCGGCGTTACGGGTCGCGCGGCGATAGAAATAGACGGCCAGAATACAGATCCCCAGAAGGGACATGCTGAGCGCGCTCGCCACGCCAAATTCCGGCGTCGACTGGCTGGTGGCGCGCTGCACCTCGGTCGTGAAGACATTGATGCGGGCGGGGTTGCCGATGAGGCGCGGCACTTCGAAGGATTCCACGCCGCGCACGAAGAGCAGCAGGATCGTAGAGAAGATCGCCGGGCGCAGGATTGGCAGGGTGACGCGGAACATGGTCTGGAGCGAACGGGCGCCCGACATGGTCGCGGCCTCTTCCATCCGCACATCGAGCATGCGCAGGGCAGGGCCTAGAAGCAGGTAGGCCAGAGGGAAGTAATGGGACGAAAGCGCCCAGATCATTCCCCACATCGTGTAGATATTGAGCAACGGCTGGCTTGAGCCGGTCACGTCCTTATAGAGCTGATTGAACCAGCCGATATTGGGCGAGAGCGTCAGGGTCCAGGCCATGGCGATCAGTAGGCCCGGCAGCGCGAACGAGATCAGCGCAAGCGAATGGAAGACCTCGCGGCCGGGCGCGTCCGTGCGCTCGACCACGAAGGCGACAGCGCCGCCCATCAGGAAGGTCAGGACTGCGGTCCCTGAAGCAAAGACCAGCGAATTGCCGAAAACCTTCAGAATGCTCCAGTGACCATAGGCCTCGACGAAATTGGACAGGCTGAAGGGGCCGGCGCCAAAGCCCGTATCCTCGGTGAAGGCCGTGAAGAAAAGCGCACCCACAGGCACGATCACGAACCAGCCGCATAAGATGGCGCAGGCGACGAGCCAGATGGTCGCGGGCGATATGCGGGAGCCAAGCCGAGCTGAGAAGCTCGACTTCGGCGTGGATTTTACGGGTTCTGAAATGGCGGTCACCGCGAGGACTCCACGGGCAAATTGATCAGCGCGGCTTGAAGAAGTCGTTGAACTGCTTGATGCGCCGCCGGTCTTCCTCGGTGTTGAGGAGCACGGTCACGATCTTGCGCGGCTTGATCGTATCGAGCACGTCGGGCGGATTGGTCTGCACATCGGAGCGGGTAGGCAAGCGACCGAACTTTGCCAGAAACTCCTGCGCTTCGCGGCTGATCGAGAAGTTCGCCGCGAGAAGGGCCGCCTTGGGATGGGGCGCCAGCTTGGCGACGCCTACTTGCCCGAAGAACAGCACAATCGGGTCCATGGCCCAGAAATCGGTGTCCCCGCCGTTCAATTTCACGTTGACGGTCAGGTTCACGTAATTGTTGAGCGCGATCCAGTATTCGCCCGAGCCGACCGCGCGGGCCACAGCCAGATGTCCGTTGATCGTCACCGGTTGAACCGCGGCGATGATGTCCTTGAGGAGCTGGGCGCCCTTTTCCTCGCCGTAATGCATAAGGATGCCGGTCATCCAGGCGTCGTCGGTCGCGTCAATGGCGACCTTGCCGGCCCATTCCTTGTGCTTGACGAAGTCTTCGTAAGTCTTGGGCAGATCCACGGCCTTCACGAATTTCGAATTGTAGGCAGGGGAATTGTAGTTCGAATAGACGCCATACCAGCGCTTGTCGGCGGCGATGGCGTCGGGGAACAGGGCCTTGCCTTCGGACAAGTCGGCCTGCAGCAGAAACTCGGGCGGGATCTTGTTCACATTGGCCGTCTGCATGACGTCCCACGACCGCTGACCCGCACGGTTTTCGATCAGCACGCGGGCGAGTAACTGTGAGTCGGACGCGCGGACATAGTTCACCTTGATGCCGGTTGCGTCCTCGAAGATCTTCCAGAGCGGAAGACCTTCCTCTTCATTCGTGGTGGAATAGACCGTGACAGAGCCTTCCTTGCGCGCTTCCTCGAGAATGGAAGCGTCGAGCCATGAGGGCTTTGCGGTCTGCGCGATGACCGGCGCGCAAAGGCCTACAAGGCAAGCCATCGCGGTGGCGAAGATGCTCGAGGTCCTGTTGGCCAAGCCTATTTCCCCCTGTCGAAAACTAGTGTTCACCCCCAAGCGGGAGCGTCGATGCGTTAAAGCTTTGTGTACCCACGCACTCGACGGAAGTCTATAGGGCGCAGGCTTGCGCGCATGTCCGGTCTGGCGGCGAATCCCAGCTTTGAATAGAGTGAATGCACAACTAGGCAGCGAGATGAGGCCCTTGCCCCGAAATTCGACTTCAAGCAGCCCCACACGACGCAAAACTCTCGGGTTTGCGGGAGGCGCGCTCGCGGCGCTTTGGCGAGGGGAGGCGCAGGCGCAGACGCCGGTTGATCTGCAACTTGCGCTGGCGGTCGATGCGTCCGGCAGCGTGGATCAGCGGCGCTTCAACCTGCAAAAACAGGGCTATGTCGCGGCTTTTCAAAACCCCAGAGTGATCGCCGCTATTCGATCGGGGGCCTATCAGTCCATTGCCGTGACCATGTATCAATGGACCGGACCACGTCTCCAATACGAAGTCATTCCTTGGATGATCATCCGCGATGAAGCGAGCGCTCTTGACGTGTCGCGCGCCATCGACGCCGTGCCTCGCCGGATCTTCGGCGGGGGCACATCCATCAGCGGCGCAATCGATTTTGGCGTCACCCGCTTCGCCCGTGGCGAGATCGTGGGCGAGCGCAAGGTCATCGATATATCAGGCGACGGCTCCAACAATGGCGGCCGCCCGGTGAGCCGAGCCCGCGACGATGCGGTGTCGCTGGGCTTCGTAATCAATGGCTTGCCGATCCTCTCCATCGAACCGTGGCTCGAGGAGCATTACCGCGAGGAAGTGATCGGCGGCCCTGGCGCCTTTCTGGTTTCCGCGCAGGATTTCGAGAGCTTCGGCGAGGCCATCGTCAAAAAGCTCATCGCCGAAATCGCCAACCTCTCGCCCGACGCAGTGAGGGGCTGACCTTGCATCAGGCGGCGGCGCCGTAACGGGAGGGGCCCTGCACCGTCGTGCGCCGCATATCGCGACGATAGGCCTTGTCGTCGAATGGCGTGCCCCGGTGCATGGTGCAGCGGTTATCCCAGATGACGAGATCGCCCTCGGTCCACACATGGGAATGCAAGTAGCGTGGCTGGAGCGCGAAGGCGGTCAGTTCCGCCAGAAGGGCCCGCCCTGCCTCAAGCGACATGCCGACGATTTCAGATACATGGGAGGCGAGCGCCAACGAGCGGCGCCCGGTGCGCGGGTGGATGCGGACGAGCGGCTGGGTGACGGGCGGCATGGTCGCGACTTCATCTGGGCGGAAATCGACGCCGCCAGCCAGCGCCCGCGAATGCCAGATGGAGTGAACCGCAGTGAGGTCGGCGATCCGGTTTTTCATGGCGTCCGGCAGATCGTCATAAACCCTGCGCATGTCCACGAAATCGGTGTTTCCGCCCGTAGGCGGCACGATCCTTCCCGAAAGGAAGGAATAGGTCGTGTCCGCATCTATAAATGACCGGTCGGTATGCCAGAGCTTGTCGGCCTCACGCCATTGGCGCCGCCGGTCAGCTTCGCCAAGGATGCCGTGTTTCTCGTCAAGGTTCGAAATGTCGTAGAGCTCTGGCCGCAGCCGTGTGTTCTGGCCCACCGACCGCCCATGGTTGAGCGCATAGGACAGATCCCCGAAACCCTTGGAGACCTCGATCTGCTCATCATCGGAAAGATGCTGCGCTGGCAGGATCACGACGGCGAATTGGTCGAGCGCTCCCTCGATAGCGTCTAGCACGGCGGCGCTGTGATCGGCGCGCAGGTCAATTCCATCCATCCGCGCCACAAAAGCGTCATTTATGGGCGTCACCGAGATCGTCATGCGCGTTTCCCCCGTTTTTCTTTGTCAGTCCCGATGTTCTCGTCGCGTAGGACTCCTGTCAACAGGGTCAGGAACCGATGGAACGCGGTGCTGTTACAACCGGGCAGGGACGTGGTTACAGGAATGGAATTCAAAACCATGAAGCCAGGGTCCGCCTCTCGGTTCCCCCAGTTCACGCTCGTCCAGCATCTGCTTATCCTGAGCCTGACTGTACTCTTGCCGCAGGTGCTGCTAGCCGCAATCGTCGACTGGCGCTACACCAATGGGCAGAAGGTTTCGCTCGAACAGGCAGCCACCGTCATGGTGCGTGAGCGCACGGCGTCCCTCGACCGCGAGCTTGAGGGCGTTATCGGCGCTTTACAGGCGCTGGCGACCTCGCCGCTGATTGACGAGAAGGATTATGAACACCTTCGCAGTCAGGCTTTCGATCTCCTGAATTTCCGCGGAACTGCGGTGGTCATGCGCGACCGAAACGGCCACCACGTCATAAATACGCTTCAGCCCGCAGGAGCTGAGGCCCTTGTCAGCACG